>PFDC01000041.1 GCA_002763035.1 Candidatus Pacearchaeota archaeon CG10_big_fil_rev_8_21_14_0_10_35_13
ATATTCGAAATGTTCAAGAAACCACAAGTAGACAGAGAAGTAAGAATAGAATTCCCTAAAACAAACTACGAAAAAATTAAAGAAATACTAAACAAAGCAGAATTCTCAGTGGAGAGAATAAACAAACAAACAGAAAAAATAAAACAAGCATACGAAGAAAGAAAACAAAAGACGCTGTTTTAAGAAAGAATTATAAACGATAAGTTATTAGAGGATTTATGAACAAAAGAGTGATAATGATTCTGTTAGTAGCATTAGCAGTAATGCTTATTGTAATAAACGCTAATGCACAAGTAACACCAGAAGCTCCAATCAATAACACAAAGCCATTACAAGAAATAGTGAAGAATGTCAGTAAAGCATTAGACTTTAACAATAAGTTAACTTCTGATATAAAAATTCCTGAAAGTATGCAGTTACCATTAAGGGTAGTCCTTGGAGTTAAGGCTGATACTGAGATAAGCTTTAGTGTGTTTGTAATACTCCTAGCTACCTGGTTGATATTCTATTTAATAATACTAAAAGCTGTAAAATTAATATCAATACTTCATGGATGGAAATCTTACATTATAACTCTAATAGTAATGTTATTAATATCAAGTGCTGGGGGGATGGTAGCAGTAACTAACTATTTATATACGGCTATAAGTCTGATAAAATTCTTTGATAGTTTTAGCGGTGGGGAAGTAATAAAGACTGCCGCGCTCATAATCATTCTTGTGATAATCTACCTCTTGTTAAGACCTCTAATTGGTTATCTCAAAAAAAGAAGTGAATTAGAAAAAGCTTATGATGAAGGATTCGAAGAATCAACCAATAAGGGGATACTTGGAAGAATAGCAAGAACCTTTGGTTACAAAAAATAAATTACTTTACTGTTCTCTCACCCTGTGCTTCGCCCTTCTTCTTTTCCTCAATACGCTTGGCTTCTTGTTCAATAACTCCCTTAGCTTTTTCTTCACGAGCCTTTTTTAGACGGGCTGCGAGAACATTACTAAGAGCCTTGACAATAACTAATAACACAACCATGAATAATGCTATTAATGCTCTAAACCACCAAGCCTCAGGACTAAAGATCAATAATCCGAAAATATAAACAATACCCCTGTATAACCTTAATTGTGCGAGTATTATCGCACCAGCAACTCCAACTAGTATTGCTGAAGAGTCCTTAAGACCAAAACCCCAGCCAGCTTTATTAATTATCCCCTGAAAATAAAACCACAATACTACTACAATAAGAAACGCCCATGAAAGAGCAAACGGTTCAGCGAAAAGTATCTTAAATATTAGACTAACAGTTTTAGAAGTAAGAAAAGAATAAACAGGACCGAGATACTTATTACCTGCAATGACCTTTTCCCACTCCTGACGCAAATAACTCTTAGCAGTATCAGCACTATTAAAGTTCTGAGAAACGTTCTGAACCTTATCAACAATCTTTTTAGCATCACCAAGATTATCATTAATACCCGCAGAAGGATCAGTTTGAGAAAGAACTAAAGGAATTAATAATAATGCGACTATTGACAAAAACAAAAAAATTCTAACACCTTTTTTCATGAATAACAAAGAACTAACAGGTTTATAAAATTAATTAAGAATTACTCCTTGGTCTCTTTTCGTAGTTCTTTAATATTATCGTTTATAATTTTAATCTGGTCTTTAATCTTTTTTCTTTCATTATCGTCTAATGCTTTAGCGAGATCATCAACTAATTTTTTTCTTTGTCCTTCTTCAATGCTTAGGTTTATACCAACTGCTTTAGAGTAACTTCTTTCAATCCTATTTGCGTACCACCATCTATGGAACGTTCCATCAAAGAACATAAGGAAAATAGAAAGAACCGCAGTTACAAGATAAACCCACCCTAAATTGAAACTCTGCATAATCTCAGGACCCTGGGTATAACTCAATTCATCCCATCTAACCATCGCTAAAACAATAAATAAAAGGAAGAAAAATAAGTAACCAGTGTTCCTAAGCCATTTAGGAGCACCAGACTTCTGAATGATAAAGACATAAATAATTATTGGAATTATTGAAGTTACGGCGATACCAAGAGCACCATAAGGCAACAATATAGCATTAATCATCTTATCATCGGCAAGGAACCTTATGGAAAGAAACGCAACTATGATGGCAACTATATTCCTAACAATCAGCCCTGTACCCCCGGCTCTCTTGAATAATGGAATCATGTCAACAACAACGTAGATGATCATATACAAAAGAACAAAAAGCAAAATCTTCACAACACCAGTATCTGCACCGGAAGCTGCACCAACAAGTTTCTCCAAAATCCCCCAGAACCAACTAAGAATACCACTACCTATCTTGCCAGCATTACTAAGACTATCACCAATACCTGGGGTAACGGGATTATTAAAACTCTGAGCACCAACAAAACTTACGATTACTGATAGAAGAAACATTGAGATTAATGTTAACGCTAAAATTTTCCCGCTCTTTTTCATTGATTGTTTAATGAAGTAGTAGTATATAAATATTTCTAAGCTTTCGGCACTTGGGAAGTTAGAAATGCTTATAAACTTTCAAATATTCTGAAGTTAATGAATAAAAAGAGCGCCGTGATCATGGTAATCATTATTGGGCTAGTATTATCATCGTTTCTAGTAAACGCACAAGCACAAGAATTCACAAGAGCATTCGAGAACATAATTAATGGAATAGGAGACTTCTTAGAACCACTAGCAAAAGCAATAGTGGGAGAAAGGGCACTAGCAAACTTCGGAAGTTTTGGAAACTTCACGCCCGGAGAACTACTATTCGTGGTAACATTACTTGGAGTAATGCTATTCTCAGTAATCTGGTGGGTACTAGACACTGCATCACCATTCAAAAATACTCCATGGGTAGTATTCGTTGTAGCCTTGGCAGTATCGGTAATCTCCCTGCGGATGGTAATAAACTCAGGACCAGAATGGCTGAACACAATGCTACTACCTTACGGGACCATGGGGATAGTGATTACTTCATTACTACCACTAATAATATTCTTTTACTTTGTAGAAGAAGGAATCGGAAAAGGACATCCTGTAATGAGAAAAGGAGCATGGATTTTTGCAGCAGTAGTATTTGTGGGATTGTACGTAACAAGATTTGAAGTAACACAATCAGCATGGATTTACGGAATCGCAGCAGCACTATGTATAGCACTACTACTATTTGATCAAACAATACAAAGAGCATGGAACAAAGTAAGAAGCAAAAACTTATTAGATATACATAACGCAAAAACAGAAATACGATTAACACATGAAATACAAGACTTATTAAGTAAACTAACCAGTCATTCAACAGCAACCAACCTTCCGATATACAAAACTCTTTATGATGATTTAATGACCCGAGCAAACGGAATAAATAGAAAAGACTTAATGTCCATACTTCCACAACCCACATAATAATCAAAAATGAACAATAAAAATACTATCATCACAGGAATAATAACAATAATACTTTTGGCAATAGCCTCTGCACAAAATTATGGCGGTGGGATGAATCTAGCACAAGGATCATCACAAATAATCAATTGGATAGAACAAATATTTGGACCCTTCGCATACGCACTATTCGGAAGTTCAGAATACTTATTCGAAAAAGTACTAGTACTAGTGATAATCGTGTCAGTAATTTATAAGACCTTATCATCACCAATAATAAAAGGAAAACTACCATTCACAGAAAACAAAGCCATACTATGGATAATCTCAATAGCGGTATCAGCTTTATCAACAAGATTCCTAACACAAGCACAATGGGCAAGTTTTATAATATTACCATACAACACCTTAGGAATAGTACTAAGCGCCGCAGTACCATTCATAATAATGTTCTTATTCGTAAACTCCTTTGATAGCTCAGCAATAAGGAAAATCCTATGGTCCATTTATGCAATAATCTTTATAGGAATATGGATGTCAAGATACGACGAAGTTGGAAATTTATCATGGGTGTACTTCTTCACAGCATTACTAGCGCTGATACTGTTAGCTTCAGACGGAACTATAAGGAGAGCAATGATTAAACAAAGACGTAAAGAACTAGAAAATATGAGTAAGGATGATTATGAAAGAACAGTAAGACGCCAAATGACTGAAGCGAAAGAAGATCTTACTAATAAGATTATAGACCCTGTGGAGTATGATAAGACAATGAGGAACTTGAACTCACAAATGAGAGCAATAAAGAAGAACTAATCATTAATCCTTTTTGTAACCAATAACTTTTTTTGTCTTACCATGACCTTCATAAATAGGGACTTCTTCGAACTTATCATCATCCTTCTTATTCTTCTTCTTACCACTTTGAGGAGCAAGGAATAACCCCACGACAATAAGAACACCAGCAATAATTAAAGAAACAGTCTTATTAAAAGAACTCATGAAAGGAATAATCCTGAAGATGAAATCTTGAAGCTTACCAATATTAGAAGCAAGAAAGACAAAGCCAACAATGATTAACGCATAACTAATAATCTTAACCACCAACTTTTTCATAACAAAATTTCTCCTAAATTTTGGGATGCTAAAATGCAACACCCTAAGCATTTTTTCATAAGAAATATAATGTTAAGTAATTTATAAAGCTTTTTAAAGCGAGAAGCCCTACAATTATTATGGGAAATGACACTGATATCAAAGCTATAAATGAAAATTTAATAAAACTAATGATTGATGTGAATATGATAAAGAGAAAACTGTTACTGGAAAAAGACCCAGAAGGAGAACTGAGCGAATGGGGTAAGGAACAACTAGAAAAAGCGAGAAAAACTCCAAAATCAGAATATATAACCCACGAAGAGGTAAAGAAAAATCTGCCAAAAAAATGAGTTATACCATAAAGTGGCATTCCGAAGCACAAAAATTTTTGAACAACCTGCCAGTAGACATTTCTAACAGAATAATCAAGAAGTTAGAAGCATTAAGAGTAAAACCTTTTCGATACTTAGAGCATTACGAAGGACTATATTACAAGATGCGAATAGGAGACTACAGAGTATTAATAGACGTAGAATTTAATGATAAAATACTAATTATAATGGTTCTAGATAAAAGGGGAAGAATATACAAGAGGTAAAACCATGGCAAGTTATGAAGTAATCGGAAGCATAGCAGTAATGAAGTTCCCTGAAGAAGAAAAAATTAGTATTAAGGAAAAGAAGAAAGTAGCAGAAAAATTATTAGAAAAAAATAATGTTAAGACAGTAGTAGAAAAAATTGGAAGAATAAAAGGAAGACTAAGAACACTAAAAACCAAGCATTTAGCAGGAATAAAGACCTTAACAACCATTCATAAAGAAAACGGTTGTTTGATGAAAGTAAACATAGAAACCTGTTATTTCTCACCAAGACTATCAGAAGAAAGAAAGAGAATAATGAAAGAATGCAAGAATAATGAAAAAGTATTAGTAATGTTCGGAGGAGTAGCACCATACGCCATAGTAATAGCAAAGAACAAGAAAGAAGTGAAAGAAGTCGTAAGTGTAGAAATAGGAAAAGAATGCTCAAAATACGCACAAGAAAACGTCAGGATGAATAAACAAGAAAAGAAGGTAAGAATCATACAAGGAGACGTAAAGAAAATAATACCAAGACTAAAAGAAAAAGGAGAAAAGTATGATAGGATAATAATGACTCGACCGAATCTGAAAGAAACATTCATAAAATACGCGCTGATGGTAGCGAAGAAAGGTGGGATGATACACTACCACGGATTCTCACACGAAGAAGACAAAGAAGAGATGGTAAAGGAACTATTAGAAGAAATAAATAATGAAAGAAGAAAAGTCAAGGTGTTGAAGGTTATGAAAGTAGGAGATATTGCTCCAAGAAAGTATCGTTGGAGAATTGACATGAAAATCCTTAACTGATAGTTAAGATTATATCAGTGATTATCTTAGTATAAAAGCAAAAATTGATAAATCACGATTAACATTCTAAGTGATGAATAATCAAGACTTCTCAGAAACTGTCCAGGAAACACTAAAACTCTACACTGAAGGGTTCACAATCAAAGAAATAGCAGACTTGAGAAGCCTCACAGAATCAACAATCTACTCGCACTTAGCAACTTTAATACTGAATAAAAAGATAGAATTAGAAAATATAATTGTCGAAGACAAAAAAGTCAGGATAGTTAGGGTAATAAAGGAAAAAAATACTGAGAAACTTAGTGAAATAAAATTAGGGCTTGATGAGACGATAAGCTACGGAGAAATAGCATGCGTATTAGCACACATCAAGAAAGACACAGAATTAATGAATGAAAAAGCTCAAGTTGTTGAAACAACGATTATGTCTGTGAATGAACTCACGAGTTACATAAAAAATCTTATAGAGTCAGACCACAAATTAAACAACTTATTAGTGAGGGGAGAAATATCAAACTTGACATTCAATAAGTCAGGGCACGTATACTTCAGCATTAAAGACAAGGAAAGCCAGATAAGATGCGTAATGTTCAGAAGAATAAAAGAAAGTCTGATGTTTAATCTTGAGCACGGAATGAAGATAATAATTAAGGGAAACATAGAAGTCTATCAGCCTAAAGGAGAATACCAAATAATTGTTGAGGAAGTACAGCCTGACGGATTAGGAGCACTGAATTTAGCATTCATACAACTAAAAGAAAGACTAAAGAAAGAAGGATTGTTCTCAGAAGCACACAAAAAGCCACTACCAAAATTCCCCAAAACGATAGGAATTATCACTTCACCAACAGGAGCAGCGTTGCAAGATATGATAAAGGTCATCAAGAGAAGATACCCCCTGACAAGAATAATGATAGCACCAACACCAGTACAAGGAAAAGAATCAGTAAGACCAATAATTGAATCAATAACCACAATGAATGAAATGGAAGAAATTGACGTGATAATACTAGGAAGGGGTGGAGGATCATTAGAAGACTTATGGTGCTTCAATGAAGAATCAGTAGCCAGAGCAGTCTACGAATCAAGAATACCAATAATCTCAGCAGTAGGGCATGAGACTGACTATACAATCATGGACTTTGTGGCAGATTACAGAGCACCAACACCATCAGCAGCTGCTGAGGCAGTAGTACCAAACATTGAGGAAATACTTGAAGCTCTAAATAATTATTATATCAGAAATATCCAAGCGACTAAATATGCTGTAGACACCCTTAATTCTTTATTAAAACAAATAATTAGCAGGACAATATTTAAGAGACCGTACGATAGCATACATTCTTATTATAAAGAATTAGACCATGAACTATACAAAATACAAACTATTATAGTTAAGAAAATAGAAACAAAAAGAAAAATATTAGAAATTATTGAATCAAAAATAACAACACTAAGCCCAAAGTCCATACTAAAAAGAGGCTATAGCATAGTGATGAAAGAAGGCAAAATAATTAAAAACTCTTCAGAAGTTAATATAGGAAGCAATGTAAACATATTATTACATGAAGGTTCATTAGAAGCAAAAATAACACAAAAAACAAAATGACTGAAAAAAATTTATCATTCGAAGAAAACCTGAAAGAACTCAAGGAAATAGTCGAAAACCTAGAAAATAAAGAATTTTCCTTGCAAGAATCATTAGAAAAGTTTGAGAAAGGAATAGAACTAATAAGCAAATGCCAAAAAGAACTGGAAAACGCAGAACTAAAGATTGAAACAGTAATGAAAAAAGACGGAAAGATAATAACCATACCACAAAAAGAATAAAACTCTTTAGTTACAAACGTAGTTAATCATGGGTTGTTATTCTTAAAATCTTTACAGGAATTTTTAATTTACGAAACTCTTTAATAAAGAGGTTTAATTGTTCAACAGGGATCATTATAGTATTAGTACTCATCTTAGAGCCATTAAATTTATTTAATAAGCCCGGATAGTGTTTCTTGTAATGCTTATAGCCGAAAAGCTTCTTATTAAGAGTAACCCTTCGAGATTCAGGTTTGATGCTGCCCCAACTAAGAAGCGCCTTTTTATCACCTCCGCTTATTGTAGAAGAATATTTTTGATAGAGGATTATTGAATTGCCTATCATGCTATCTTTAAGCTTCCAGTTATCAAGTTCATCAACAATTATGTTAATCTCATTATCTACACCCATGAGCTTCCAATACTTTTTGAATTTGACTGAATCAAAAAACTTTGATTTAATCCCCTCAATTTTCTTGGTTAATTTTTTGTCGATTTTGACAATGTCAATAAAGATATCAATATCACTGTCCTTATCTGCTTCTTCTCGGGCAACACTACCAAAAAGAATTATAGAACTAATGCTCTCAAGGTTATCAAGACTTTGAATTAAGAACGACGCAAAATCTAAGGAATAACTGATCAGTTCCATTTTACTCCCAAGGACTCAAATAATGATTTAATTTTGTTGAAGCTATTAAGAACTTCTGAAATGATGGATTCTGGCTGTTTTTTACCATAACAAAGAAGATTTCTTTTAGACTCGATACTCAAGATTATATTAACTATCTCGTTCTTATTAGGAAAATCAAAGTTTAATCTTTCATTAACTCTTCTCATAGAAGTAAACCAATCATGTTTAATCATTGAGCCGGGATTAATAAGGTTCTCTTTATGAAGAAAAACTTCTAACATTTCAATACTCGCAGCAGAAGCATGAAAACCAATACTTCTCTGACGTTCAGAGATGCCTCTCTGAATACTTTCTTTAATCACTTCAAAACTTTCATTAATATTCCTGAGATGGTCTTCAATCTTCATAGACATTTAAGATGTTTAGGATATATAAATCTTTAGTTACAAACGTATCTACATCTTAGTTACAATTGTAATAGTTAGACACGCAAAATGTCATGTTCGGAAATGTCGTATCATATAACACATTGACAAGAAAGTGGTAAGCAGAAAGATTAAAATATCATGGTTTAGTTCACTAACAATGAATGATAATGAAACTAAGAGGACAGATAAGACGGATTTTAGCGAGTCTGAAGCTAAAGAGTTTCTCCAAAAATTCTTTTCATTATCAAGAACTTGCGGCAAAGGCATTACTTTAGAAGACATAAGAAGAATAGAAGAAGAGAGTTACGATGATTAAAGAAGAAAGCTCGTGATTATATGAAACTATTAATCATCAAACAAAATCATTAATTAAATGAATGAACTGATCTAACAGACAAAATCATTAATTAAATGAATGAACTGATCTAACAGACAAAATCATTAATTAAATGAATGAACTGATCTAACAGACAAAATCATTAATTAAATGAAGCTACTGATTTTGTGCTTCAAACCAATATAAATCATCCAGAACATTAACAAGACTGCGTCAAGTGAAGGGAGGAAAGCACTATGGAAATGAACAGGCAAGAAATTAATAATGTTAAGACCAACAGCAAGAGTACTTAAGGGATAGAATGGCATGATTAATCCAGAGACTGTAGCATCAAGAACTAAGTGAATGAACACACCAAAAGCTATAACAAAGAAAAGATTCCTCAACTTAATATGCTTGGACTCAAGATAATGATTCTTAGAACCCCAAAGTATAATCCCGAAAACTAAGAATAATAAAGGAACGAAAAGATTATGAGTAAAAGTTCTATGAACCTCAGCTAATGTAAGACCAGAATAATGAAGAATCCAAAAAGCGGCTACATCAAAATCAGGAAGCAAACCAGCAATACCTGCGATTAGAACAAGATGCAAAGGAAAATCACGCTTATTCTTAACAACAAAATCACGAAACAAATTTACAAGAATCGCTGCTACAAGAAAATGAGTAACTGCCTGAGTCATAAAATTAGTTTCACCTCAAAAAAAGAAGCAAGAAGGAGTATATAAAATCTTTTATTAGGAAGACTTTATTGATAAAAGTTCTACAATTTTTATGTTATAAAATTATTCTAAAGAAACACCTTTAGCCATCAACTTAAGACCCTTACGCCAAGCAAGAGAATCTCTAAGAAAATCAACAATCCCAATAACTCCTTCATGATTCATAACTTTTTTAGAAGTAAGAGCTTCTCTGATGTAATCAAAGAAAGAACAATCATTAACAACCACACGGGGGTTGCTAGTAATGGACGAATAAGTAATGCCGTGTTCTGAAGGGAATTTAGCACCACTAGCAGAAACCCAAGGAAGATTTACCCACCTAGCAACTCGCTGAGTAATATCATTGATGTCTCGATCAGCACTTCTTAAAGGGCCTCTAGCAAAAATTGGGGGAATCTTATGTCTGGCATAATGACCAAGAACAGCATCAAAACTCCCACTATGATCATAAAACCACTCCGAGCCTTCAGGATTAAGAAGTAAGCGATTATGAGCGATTACTAAACGTTTACCTAACGATTTTTTTGTTAAGTCTGTAAGTAAACGATTATCAGCAATAACTAAACCGCCCTGATACTGAATATCTGCAACTACAGCTTCAGGATGCTGAAAAGGCTCGATATAATTATCAATACCAACAGCAAGAATATCAAGAGCTTTACTCCTATCACCATCGTCATGAAGCTTGGTCTGAACAACCTGCCCCTTAATCAAGTAAAGAACCCCATTATCAGAACGCTCAAAATCCCTACGAACCTTAACAGCCCTACCACTGGGCTTACCCATGGAATCAACAAGGGGGTTGACATCATCAGTCCTGCCAAAATAAACATGATTATCAGGATTGGCAAAATAAGAGAAACGATCATGAACAGAACCCTTGGCGATAGGATCATCATGCATTGAAGTAATAACTACTGCATCAACACCCCCATCGATACTACGATCAACAAGGCTGCTGGTAAGAGAACTCTCACTAATACCCTGAATCTCAAGCCACTTAGACTGGAGACCAATGGCCCCACCATAATTCTTAAAATCAACATTAAATGTCATGTAACTACTAAAGAATTAGGATATTTAAGCTTTTTGTTCAAGCTGCAGTGTTGCATAAATAAAGTTAATGTTTAACTTTTTTCTTAGTTATTATTACATAAGCTCTTTTTCCTAAATGCTTTCTTGGGACATCTG
>PFDC01000179.1 GCA_002763035.1 Candidatus Pacearchaeota archaeon CG10_big_fil_rev_8_21_14_0_10_35_13
CTCCACCCTAAAGGTTACTCATTCCTTCGTAATCCTCACTACGTGAGGAGCGGAGCTTCCCGATTAATCATTAATTATTCTTGCCGTCTTGTGATGCTGGTATTGGTTTCTTACGTATTCGTTGATTACTTCTATCTGTGTGAATCCTGTTGATGCAGCAAATTTTCCTCTGCTCCATAAGTGTCCTCGTGGGTATCTTAGCCTGGCCTTCTCACAAAAAGTGAAGAACAACTTTGCTGATAATCCTTTAAGTATTTGTAAAGCCGTTGATGGACTCATCGATAATTTCAGCCCTATAGAACAATGAACATGTTCGGGTTCTACAGATAATTCGATAATTTTTATTCCATGTATTGACGCTGTGCGTCTAATGCAAGCAGTTACTAAGTTTTTCATGTGTTCTTTAATGAACATTCTGTAATGGTACTTCGTACACCATTCAAAATGCCACATTGATATTCCAATGCTATGACTCATCCTCTCGTATTGTTTTTCATAGTTCCAACTAAGGTTTTGTTCCATTTTTTTCTCCTAGCCTTCGCTTTTTTGCGAAAGCAAATGTTTATTAGAACTAGATAATTGCTAACTACAACTTTAATGCAGTGGGCTAAGACCTAACTCACTGTTCCTAATCATTCTAAGAATAAGTAACTTTCTCGCTCTCATCCGCACACTAAAATATGCGGATTTCCCGCTCCAGCATTAACGTTAAAGCCCGATTAAGAAGACAGGATAATCCAGAACCAGAGAGGCTCAAAAATAGAAATTATAGGGCTAAGAATAGAGATATGATGAGAACTTATGGCATGATTCAGCACTACAGAACAAAACAAAAGACTCTCGCACTACAATATCTTGAAAATGAGGAGTTTAAGCCTTCTAACGAGGAGATTTTTCATTCGGTTCCCACTTTTGCACTTTCCTATCTACTAATGCTATAGTAAACTTTAAAACTCTATCATACCATAATGTTTTATAAGCCTGCGTAGCTCAATGGCAGAGCACTTGCTTTGTAAGCATGAGGTT
>PFDC01000027.1 GCA_002763035.1 Candidatus Pacearchaeota archaeon CG10_big_fil_rev_8_21_14_0_10_35_13
TAGTTCTCTTTCTGACATTCAGCCTTATTCCTGGCTTCAGCATTTTCTCCATCAAGGTAGTTATTATTTTTGTCAGAATTATTCTCCTTCTTTGCTTCAATAATTTCTGCTATTACTTGTCTGTTAAGTTTTTTATTATTCTTTCTTTTATCTAGTTCATTCCATAAACGGTTGGTTTTCTTTATAGTATCATCATAAACTTCTTTCAGGTCTCGTTCATTGAATGCTGCGAATGCTCTGCCGTTTCTTCCCCTAATTATTATTTTATCATTCTTTTTGTCTCCGTTATCAATCCATCCTTTAATAGTTTCTACGCTTTGTTCAAGTCTTGATAGTCCTTTTTCTAAGCTTTCAGTACTTCCTCTTTCTTCAATTCTTCCGACATAATCATTTATTCTATTAAGGTATTTGTGTTGTCCTTCCTTGCTGTGGACACTTAACGCATAATCAATATCTGTTAGTATGTCCTTTTTGTTCCTTCCAGAATTAGTCTTTTCTCCAGTAACCCATTCTATTAGTCCTGGGAGTCCGTTAGGCATTACAGAAATTTTTGGTTTGTATCCTTTTTTAAGTCTCTTATCTGCTTCTTCCTTAGCTATTGGTCCATTAAGATAGTTATCATCGTAGATTATCCCGTTCTTTCGGTCTAATGATATTGGTCTTGCCTTTCTTCTTCCAGAAATTACTCTATTCACTTCTTCTAACGCTTCTCTTCTTCCATAACCAAAGTATGCTCTTAATATTGGTTTTTCTGCACCACCCTTAGTTTTATTGAATTCTATGTCGACGTATTCTCTGTCATTCTTCTTTTTGTAGTCTTCAGGTTTTATTGGGTCATCGTAAGTTCCCCTATTGAAAAGTCTTGGTAAGACTCTGCTTCCTTCCTTTGTTGCTATCGTGACTTGATACTTTTTTTCTTCAGCCATTTTACATTGATATCTGCAATTTTAACCTTATAAAGAAAGTATAAAGCATAGACGTGTGTTATCCACAGACATATGTCGTAAGCTAGAATAATCTCTTATTGTTGAAGTATACTTCTGCTGGTGGTTTCCCATTAAGG
>PFDC01000121.1 GCA_002763035.1 Candidatus Pacearchaeota archaeon CG10_big_fil_rev_8_21_14_0_10_35_13
CACTCAAGAACTCATGCAAGAAACACACTAAACAAAGAAACAATAGTAAAGAACTTAGAAGAACAAGGAATAATGATACATTCAGGAAGCCATAAAGGAATAATAGAAGAAGCACCAGAAGTGTACAAAGACGTGGACGAAGTAGTAAGAGTATCACATGAAGCAGGAATAGGAAGGATAGTAGCAAGACTAAAACCAATAGCAGTAGTCAAGGGATGATTATATAGTAGTGTGATACAAATAATCTTATTAAGTGAGAAGTTCTAAAGATATCATGACAAAGAGTTATGGTGAGAAGCTTAGTAGCAGGGAATTACTATTGGGAATAATCGCCATAGCCCCAAGAAGAAGAGAATTCAGAGATTGCGATTTAGAAGCCGCGATAGGAAGAAGCGTTGAGGAACACCCAGAACTTAGAAGATTATTAGCAAAGACAGGTACTGATGGATCAACGCCGAATGACGGAGGAAACGTGATAGGAAGAATACTATCATTCGCAGCTATGGGAAAACAGATATTTGACGTTGGAGACTTTCAGCATGATGTAATGCCAGAATCAGCAGCATTAACAATCGTTGAAGAAATAAAAGAAGAGTACGGGGATGAAGGAATAGAATACTTAAGAAGGATTTCTAAGAACGTTTGGGATAATTATAATGGCAGAACTTTCTGATAAGAATAACCTTTATAAATAACGCAGTAGTGAATAATTAATGAGTAAAAGAGTGAGTAATAAGATACTAATCATGTTTTTGATAAGCATAGCATCATTAACAGTAGTAAGCGCTGCGATAACTTACCAAGTACCATTAGGAACAGACATAGGAAAACAACCAGGATGGAACATACACCCAGACAATACATCAATGAACAATTATTGCGCAGCGAGAATAACTAACGGAGAAATGAAAAGCTACACCCTAAACTCATGGGGAACATCACCAACCTCAAAGACCTACTGGAGTTATGATACAAGCATAGGACAATGGACTGCATTCCCGGAAATAAGAAATGATTATTTAGGAAGCGTAACATGCGGAAGAATTAGCGGGAGTATAGAAACAATCAACGGAAAAACAAATATTTATTACGAGAATCCCAAGGCAAAAGACTTAGGATTAGCAGACAACCCAATAGACCAAACAACACTATCGGGAGACAGGTACTGCGTAGAAAGAGGGTATATGGGAATGATAAGCATGGAATCAGGAAACGTAGAAGGATGCAACGCTGAATGGAAATATGCCTATGATGAAAGCTTAGGAACCTACAAATGGAATGAAGTAACAGGTAATTGCGCGAGTATTATATCAATAAAATGCGGAGTTAATTATTTAGAAGCAAACGGAATTACAGGAACCGCAGGAACATTAGGACTACCAACAACTAATAACCAATATGCAGGAATTTATGCAAACGATGATAACACAAAACAATACTGCACGGAAAAAGGGGGATACTTAGAAAGTTATGATAAAACAATAATCGATAGCTCATGCTCACAAAACCCTGACAGCGCAGTAATAAAAGAATGGAACTATAACAAAGAGACTAAGAACTGGGAACAAAAGGACTATAAAATAAATGAATGCAACCACGCAACTATAAGCAAAATAATATGCACTAATGAATGTTCATCAACAACACAAGTAATGACAAGACTATCAGGAAAAACAAACGCACACGCAGAAGTAGTAAGCTCAAAAAAATACCCACTAGAAATATGTTATGACGAACTATTCGGACAAAAATATACTGGAAGCAACCCAACAACATGCCAAGCAGGTAATAGACTAATGAGACTATCAGGAACAACAAACGCACACGCAGAAAGCCCAAGCGTAAGCAACTCATTATATCAAACAGACCTATGCTACGGAAACCTAGAATGCAGAAGCGCAACAACATGCAACGGATTAGGAGAAGTAGAAGTACTAAGATTATCAGGCGAGACGAACGCACACGTAGGAATAGGAGGAAGCAATTATGGAACAAAAGCAATATGTTGTAAGATACCAGCAAAGATAACAGGAGCACACTGGGAAGACCTCAACGGAAATACCATAACAACAACAGGAGCAAATGCAACAGTAACATTAGTAGCCGCAGGAGCAGACTTACAAAACCAAGAAATAACTTATAAGATAGAAAAGAAAGAAACAGTATGGGTAATGTTCACAACATGGAAATCAACAACCACAATAACAAATAAGGGAACAGGAAAATGGAAACCAACAAACCTAGGAACTTACAGGTTTGAAGCGACACTACAAAACGGAGAAAAACAAACATCAGGAGAACTAACTGTAACAGCAGAAAATAATAAGCCAGCAGTAATAACAATTAACGCACCAATAGACGGAGGAATATACTTCCTAGATGACAAATTATTATTCAATATCACAGTACTAGACCCTGATGATGAAGTGGCATGGTACAGCTGGAAGTTTGGTGACGGAATAGAAGAAGGACTAGCAAACGGAGTAACACAAAAGGAAGAATCACAAGGAACAATCGTAGGAACAGGATACTTATTCAGTTATAGTTACGCACATAACAACGGATTTAGAACAAACGAGAACGGACAAAGGGTACAGAACATACCAAACACGGGACAAAAAACAATAATACTAACCATAACAGACAGCAGAGGAGTAAAGTACACCAAGAAAGCAGACATACTAATAGTAAACTCAATGTACGCATTCGCACACATAGCAACACCAACATACGAACAGATAATAACAACAAAGAAAGTAGACTTCGACGCAACACAAAAAAGTTATGTTGTAGAAGCAGGACATAACCCAAGAAGCCTGAACTGCCTAGCAGGAAACTGCCCAACAAAAAGCGCTGACGGAAAAATAACTATGACTAACACGCCAGCAGCAATAACAAACATCAACTACACATGGCTACTAAGCGACGGATACAAAGTAAGCGGTTACGGAACAAACTACGGAAACATAAAGAATTACCAATACTCAACACCAGGAAAGAAATGGGCAGAACTAAAAATAGGATACAACGGAAATAACGCAAGCACTTATACAAACTTCACAATGAGCTTTGACAAACCATTCTGCGACATAAGTCAAGACGGAACAATAAGCAACTGGATTGATAACGGAATATCAAGCAATAGCTTCAATAGTTGCTACTTAGCTGACGCACAACCAACAACCTGCTGCCCTAATAATTACCTATGCGATACAGGAAGTAATAAGTGCCTACCACAAACAGAAACTGACCCAAAAGTATGCGCAGACTATACTACTAAACTGACATGTGAAGCATTCACAGCACAAGTAGCAAACAACTCAGTTAATTATGAATGCGGAGTAGTATTCACTGATACTGACGGAAAACAAAAAAGGGCTGACAGTTGTAGATGTGAATGGGACACAGGAACTAATATTTGCGGAAGCAATTATGACCTGAGCATAATCACAAGCACTGGAGGAGGAAGCGTAGACATAGTATTCGGAGGAAGCTGTAATACACAAACAGAATTAGTATCAGACCTATGTAACAAACCAGAAAAAATAAAGATATACAAAGTAATAAGCGCAATATGGAACGGAAACTCGAACTCACCAGACAAAGCAGAATGCGAATCACAAAGAAATAGTGAAAGGGAAATAGCATGCATACCATTCAACCAAGTAAGACTGCCATTCTGGAACTACACAAGCATAATAATAACAATAATGATAATAATAGCAGGATACTTAGTAAGAACTAAGAAAGAATAGGAGAAAAATAATGAAAAGAGGCAAGATAATAAACATAATACTAACAACACTGATTATAGTAACACTAATAACCAACGCAAATGCGACGATAAGTAAAGGAAATGTCAGTTACCAAATAACTAAAGAATACCCAAGAGGAGAAATAATCAACGGATGGGTAAACATAAGCATCGGCAAAGAACCAATAAACACGAGCGTTAAAGGAAATTACGGTGGGGAAATAACAATAAAAAGACTAATAGAAGAAAACCTTGCAGGATACACATGCACCCCAAGCGATTGTGGTAATGAATACACACACGGAAGTAACGTTAAAGGACAAGAAATAACACTAAACAACGAAGACAAAGTATTAGTAATGAATATTAAAGGAAATATTGAAGGAATACCAAAGAACACACACAGCATCAAGATAACAGCAAAAAACACAGAAACATGCCTAAACCCACTAAAGATTGACTACCTGAACGACGGAACTATAGAATGGAGCGCAGACAAATCAACAACTGACGGAGAATACTCATGCGTTTATGACAACGGAGCAGGATGCTACACAGATAATGAAAACGAAGGACTAATAGAACTAACAACAACACCATACTGTAACAAGATAAAACTACCAGAAGGACCAAAATTCGAAATTGGAGGATTCATAAAAGACGAAAGAACAACAAGTAGTGTTGCACAATTAAAGATGTCACTATACGACCTAGAAGGCGATGAAATGAAGAGTTGTAACATAAATATACTAGGAGACAACAAATGGGTAAAATGCAATGTTGACTACGCAAACCCGGAAATAAAAGACTATTATCTATGCATGAGCACTAAAGAATCAGTAAGCGGAATAAAAACAAAGTACGAAACAAAGAACTCATGCGGATTTTACGGATATCCCCCACAAACAACAACAAGTGCTGACTACGCACTAACAGCAAGAGCAGCAAGATACGCAAATATTGGAAGTATAGAATTTAATAATACCATTTATGAAAAGAAAGGAAACCCAGGAAGCCTGGAAGACTACATGTGGGATTACATACAAGAAAAATATGATGGAAACTGCACGGGAAGCGAAGGATGCAATATACCAATAAGATTCTCAAGTAAAGGAACAGTAAATATAACAATTACTAGTGTGAAAATGAAGTACGAAACAAACATAGGAATACCAGAAAGCAATGAAGTATACACCACAAGCACAACAGAAGCAAGAATAAGCACTAACGGATTCCAGAAACTATACCTACGAGCAGGAAACTTTGGAGTACCAACAGACTATGGTAACAGAACAATAAGAATAACCATAGGAACACTAGAATTATTCAATGAAATGATAAGCATTAAGAAAGTACCAACAATAACAGACGTAAACCCAAAAATTATAGCATCATTCAAGAAAACAATAATAACAGCAGTAATAGGAAAAACAGATAATAGAACTATTAAGTACGAATGGAACTATGGTGATGGAAAGAAAGAAACCACAACAACAAACATAGTAGAACACACTTATGAGAGTTTAGGTAACAGAACACTAAACCTAACAATTACTGATGCAGATAATAACCAATACAGCAAGAGCTTCATAATAAGAGTAGTAAGCCCTAAAGAAGTAATTAACGAAACAATTGAAGACTACAAAACAAGAATTAATATTTTAAGAACAAAACTAGACACTAAACAACAATGGTACTACGACGAAATAAAGAAGGATTTAGAAATAACAAGCAATGAAGAAAAACTAAAGAAACTAACAACAGATTACAACAACGCACTAAAAGACAACGATGAAGAAGAATACTTAAGAATAATGTCAGAATTAGCAAAGATGAACATACCAAAAGAAATAGCAATAAGCAGAAAGAGCAGAGGAATACCAATAACTAACCCTGAAACAATCAATAAAGAAAAAATAGAAGACATCGCAGGAAGCACCTACTCAAAAAGCGGAGATATCGATAAGGGAATACTAATATGGAACGAACAAAACACCCAAGCAACAATGGACTACGAAATCATCAGTGGATATTCAGGAACAGAAGAAAATGTGATAGGAATAAACTATAAAATAATGATAAAACCAAAAACTCAAACAGGAACGATATACATAATAATTGAGGATAACGGAACAGTAAAGAGCGGAGAAAAAATAAGTAAGGAAGGAACAAGCACAGGAATAACAATAACCAACCCAACAGTTGATAAAATAATAGAATACTACACAACTAACCCAACACTGATTGACAACCCTGAAACAATAAGAATGTACTACAGCCCAGAACCAATGGTAGTTGAAGGATTCATTGATACCTCAACAATTGATTACTGCAATTATAACAGTATCTGCGAAAGCTCATTAGGAGAAACACAAGAAGGATGCAGTAATGACTGCCAACCAGAAACAAGCAAAGTACTAATACCAATAATAATCGTGCTACTGTTAGGACTAATAACATTCATAGTACTAATGTGGTGGTACAAGAACCATTACGAAAGACACCTATTCAAGAACCCTAACGACATGAAGAATATACTAAAGTATATTAGGGACTCAGAAGGCAGAGGAACAGGTAAGAGAGCAATAAAAGAGAAACTAAAAGAAGCAGGATGGACTAATGAACAAATAAGTTACGCTTATAAGAAAAACAATAAATTTGACAAAGCTTTATAAATAATTAGTGATAAGTAACAATTAGGAGAAAAAAACAACAAAATGGTGGTAAAAGTAATAAAGAACTTTTTTAACAAGACATTCGGAGGATTCTTCGGTAAGAAGAAAGAAATAGTGCTAGGATTCTACGGACCACCAAACGCAGGTAAGACAAGCCTCGCTAACAAGATATGCAAGGACTGGACAGGAGAAGAAATAGGAACAGTAAGCAAAGTACCTCATGAAACAAGAAACGTACAGATTAGAGAAAAAGTAGAAATAGAATATAACGGAAAGAGACTAACACTAAAGCTAATAGACACGCCAGGAATAGCAACAAAAATTGATTATGAAGAATTCCTAAAGTTTGGAATGGGAAAAAAAGACTCACAAAAACGTGCTAAAGAAGCAACACAAGGAGTAGTAGAAAGCATCAAATGGTTAGACGACGTAAACCTAGTAATAGTAGTACTCGACGCAACACTAAACCCCTACTCACAAGTAAACATCACAATCATAGGAAACTTAATAGCAAGAAAAATCCCTGTAATGATAGTAGGCAATAAGACAGACCTAAAAAAAGCAGACTTAAGAAGAATACAGTCAGCATTCCCAGAATACGACACTGTAGGAATATCAGCAAAGTCAGGTAAAGGAATGAAAGACTTTTATGAACTACTATTCAAAACAGCAAAAAAAGTATAAAATGAACTATTAAGAAAAGTTTAAACAAAAAAGAGAATAAGATGAGGAAAAGAAAAATAAGGATTGCAAGAAACAACGTCACCCTGAGTTTCGTACCATACTCAGAAATAGCAAACCTAACAAGCATTGATAAAATAAAGAAAATACTAGACATGGCACTAGATAACCGAATAATAATCATACAAGGAAGACTAACACCTAACGAAGAAGCATCACTAATACAAAGCACGATGGTACTAGTAGGAAAAATTAAGGACTTCAAAGGAGTAGAAATAGCAGTAATTAGCGGAACAGGAGAAGAATCAGGATTCTTCAAAAGATTCAAAGAAGGACTAGCAAAAGCATTAGTAGGAGACCAAAGCGCACTAACAGTAATAGGACCAGCAAGCATCGTAAAAGAAATAAAACGTGAC
This sequence comes from Candidatus Pacearchaeota archaeon CG10_big_fil_rev_8_21_14_0_10_35_13, assembly GCA_002763035.1. Classification (GTDB taxonomy): domain Archaea; phylum Nanobdellota; class Nanobdellia; order Pacearchaeales; family GW2011-AR1; genus PFDC01. The sequence goes on from PFDC01000121.1 coordinate 7,527, forward strand.
CCAAAAAAGATAGAACTGTTATTGAATAAGTGAGACTAATCATAATTAGGAATTAATGAGAATTCTACATCAAGACCATTAGGAAGAGAAGACCTACTAACATCACCATCAAGAAGAACCCTATAAACTTCAGGACTTAGAAGTAAGAAATCACTATCACAAGCAGACCAATCCCCAGGAAGATCAGAACTAACAGAAACTCTAAGCTCACGACCAGAATCAACAAGACCTTCAGGACTATCAACTAATAACTTACCAACAATCCCCTCAGGAGTCTCTAATCTCTCGACTTCTAAAGTATTAGGAAACTCAACATACACACGATCATTATAGCACTTGATTTCCATTAAACAAAGAAAAATTATAAGTTTATAAGAATTATTGTTATAACAGTATCTCCGATACTTATAAAGGTGGGGGATAATAGTCTTCTATTTTATGGTTGTAGTGTTCTTCTAGTAGTTTTAGGTATCTTTTGAAAA
>PFDC01000160.1 GCA_002763035.1 Candidatus Pacearchaeota archaeon CG10_big_fil_rev_8_21_14_0_10_35_13
AGGAATATCCAAGAAGCCCATAAGAGGATATAGCCATAATGACTGATAAATACGGCTATAAATTTCTCAGTAATAAAGACCCCTCAGGGTTAATCAGAACAGATAATTTATAAAATAAGAAATACTGAAAGATTTTATGATACTAAAAATACTCGGAACATTAGACATAGTAACAGCAATACTATTCTGGATTTACGGAATGTTCGAAGTAATAGCCATAGAAAAAACGGTGTTGATACTAGGAATAATACTGCTACTAAAAGGAGCAGCATTCATAGCAGGAGGAATAAACGTACTAAGCCTACTAGACATAATATCGGCAAGCATAATAATAATCGCACTATTCATGAAAATGCCAGCTCTAATAGTGGCACTAGTAGCACTATTCCTACTACAAAAAGGAGTAATGAGCTTAATAAGCAAAGGATGAAAAAGAATTCTAAGTCTTCGCTGTCCCACAGCAAGCTGATGAGGTGTCAAAAATCTTAAAGAGGATTTTTGAGCACGCTCAAGAATTATGTGAGTAATTCTTGACGTATTAACCCAAAATGCAATAAAAAAGAAACGCTCGGGGAGGGACTTGAACCCTCGACCTCGTCCTTAGGAGGGACGCATTCTATCCAAACTGAACTACCCGAGCATGAATCACGCAATGCGGGGAAAAGGATTCGAACCTTCGTAGGCATGAGCCAATGGATTTTGAGTCCATCCCGTTTGACCACTCCGGCATCCCCGCAAACACAAAGAAAGAACAGAATAATTATTTATAAAGTTATACAAAAGAGTAGCTTTGTTGAATAACTATAGTTTGTTTAATAAGTAGTCGTCAGTTACGCATTATTGGTATTGTTATTTAGTCTAACTGTTTAGGTAGTAGGATTATTCAACCACTTCTTAAACAAAGCCCAAAAGAGTGATAACAAGAATAAAACCTTATTAGACAAGACCAAAAACAGAATAAACAAATTTTATAAAGAATAAAGACTATAATAATTAGGAAAAGGAGGTGAAAAAAGATGAAAGTAGGAACAGTAGGATGGATTGCAATGGTATTGGTAATCATTGGAGCACTCAACTGGGGACTAGTAGGGCTATTCAGTTTTAACTTAGTAGACTCTATCTTCGGAGCAGGAAGTACTCTAGCAATGATTGTCTATATCCTGGTAGGACTATCAGGATTATGGATGATATTCATAGCAACACAAATGAACAAATAAGAATGCTTAGAACAAATTTATTATTAAATTTTTTTTATAATTGAAAGAAAAAGAGTGAAGTAAAGGTTTAAAAAGTCGTTAGTCTAAACATTTTAGAAGACGGCCATAGTAAGCCTGAAACACCTGTACCCATACCGAACACAGAAGTTAAGCGGTTTACGTCCGTAGTTGTAGTCTCCGTCAAGAGGCGAAGCCAGGATGCTGTCTTCATAATATTCCTATAACATGGTTAAACACCAATTTAACACCATAACAAAGACTTTATAACTAAGGATTACGTAAGGGTTATATGGCAAAGAAAAAAGATAAAGAAAAAGTTAAGGAAGGAATAAAAGAATTCTTCGAAGATACAAAGAATAAGACACCAAGAGAAGTAAGAAAGATTAAGAAAGACGCAATGAGCATCAACTACAAATTAGGAACAGAAAGAAAAAAGTTCTGCAGAGGATGTTACGGAATATTCCCAACAGACATAAAAGTAAGAATAAAAGAAGGGATGAAAGTAGTAAAATGTGATAAGTGCGGAAAAGTAAGCAAGTGGAAGATGTGAACTACCATAACCTAAAACTTTCATTTTGAGGTTATGGCTTCTTGCTTCATTGACAACTGCTCTTCCGAAGAAGAGTCTGGTATTATCTCC
>PFDC01000125.1:0-896 GCA_002763035.1 Candidatus Pacearchaeota archaeon CG10_big_fil_rev_8_21_14_0_10_35_13
TAAGGCTTCTGAGAGGACTGCTAAACAAGCTGGTACTTTAGTAATTGCTATTTCTGAGCGTAAGAAGGAAATCACTCTTTATTATAAGGATATTAAGTATCATCTTAAGGATTCTGATGAGATTCTTAGGAAGGTTAATGAGCACATACAGATTCTTGAGAAGCAAAGGGAGTTGTTTGATACTAATCTTCGTAAGCTTAATCGTTCTGAGCTTAGGGGTCATCCTAGCCCTTATCAGGCGGTTCAACTTATTCAGAAGGGTCAGATGATTATGATGATTTCTGATGATCTTAAGGAGTTTATTATAGAAGTTGGTAATGAGGGGTTGTTAGTTAAAACTCGTCTTAAGGAAATTATTCTTGGTGTTGAGAAGGAGATGGACCTTACTATTAAGGATTATACTCGTCTTGATCTTAAGAAGTCTAAGATTATTCTTAAGAGTTTGTCTTATGATGAGATTCTTGAGAAGGATAATGTTTTTAGTGCTTTGTCAATTAAGGATTCTTTTAATAATTTTAATATTAAAGGTTGGAGGATTCTTTCTAAGACTTCTCTTAATGGTGAGGAATCTTCTTTATTAGTCAAACATTTTTCTAATCTTAAAAATATCCTTGATGCTAAGATTTCTGATTATAGTCAAATTATTAGTCTTGAGAAGTCAGAGGTTCTTAGGGATGAGCTTGAGAAGTTCAAGCTTAACTTATGATCATCCACCCTCGCATTTCTTATTAGATAATAGAATCACACTTCTAAGAATCTATAAGTTTATAAATTCCTTAACTTTTCTTTCTTTGAGGTGCATTATGTCGTGGTTTGAAGTAGAGTCAAAGTCTAGAATTACTAATTATCTTATTCTTAAGTCCAAAATTAAGCAGTTGGGAGTTTTTGTTAAGAAG
>PFDC01000125.1:910-2350 GCA_002763035.1 Candidatus Pacearchaeota archaeon CG10_big_fil_rev_8_21_14_0_10_35_13
TTAAGCAGTTGGGAGTTTTTGTTAAGAAGACTGTTAAGAATGATGATTATTACGCGCTTTTTCCTAATAATAAAGTTAGTAATTATCCCCTCAAGGCTTTTCGTGTTAGGTATGATAAGTCTGATGGTTCTTACACTATTAATTTCAAGAAGTTATTGAAGAAAGTTAGTAGTAAGGAAGTGGTTGTTAAGGAGGAGTATGAGTTCATAATTTCTGATAAGCATGGACTAAATAATTTCTTCTCTCTAATTAAGGACTTAGGTTTCAGTAAGTGGATTACTAAGACTAAGACTTCGGAGGTTTATGAGCATAGGAAGTTTAGAGGTGTTCATTTAGAGCTTAATAGGGTTAAGGGTCTTGGTGATTTCTTAGAAGTAGAATTATTAGTTAATAAAAAGTCTGAGATTCTTGGTGCTAAGAGGAAGGTTCTTTCTGTTCTTAAGGAACTAGGGGTTATTGATGATGTTAATAATACTGGTTATACTAAAATGCTTTACTCAAAAAAGTGCAGGGGTAATAATGGTTAATAGTTTCGTTATTACTGATATTGTTTGGCTCTTCTTGGGGCTCTTAGTATTCTTCTTTTATCATCAGTTTCGTAAGAAGTTTCCTAAGCATGCGTTCTTCACTTTTGATTATCATCATTGGTTTCATACTTTCATCATCCCAATACTCTTATCATTCTTGGTCCTTGGAATTTTCAGGTTTGTTAGTGGTACTCCCTTAATTAGTGGTGATTATTCTTTTCTTAATTCATTAATTACTTTCATAATTATTGGTCCTTTCTTTGAGGAATTCTTCCTTCGTGGGGTTATTCTTGGTGGGTCATTCTTTATTTCTAAGAATCTTAATTCTAAGTTTGCTTCTTGGTTCTTCATAACCGCCGGTTTTCTCATTCAATTATTTATTTTCGTATGGATTCATGGTTATTCTTCATTCATTAATAATCTCTTCTTGCTGATTACGGGGATTTTCTACTCATTATTATTCATTTATTACAAAAAGGATATCCTTGTTCCTTTTGTTGCTCATGCAGCCGCTAACGTATTTATAATACTAAGAATTTTTAGTTAATACTTTTAAACTTCTCTTTGATTTCTTCAAGTTTCCTGCGATACTCAGTTGCCGAGTTATCATTAGCGCCCAGGAGGTTTATTTTTATTTCTAAAGCGGTTATCAGATTTTTGTCTAGTTCTTTTATATGATACCTTCCCCTGTCAATCATCCCTTCTCTTAATTCTTCTTCCAGCTTTTCAAAGTGTTAATCAATCTCTTTCTTCAAACTTTCAATACCCTTACTCAGCCTTTTATTTCTCTTAACCACTTTTTTGTTATATTCACTAATTCTAGTGCTTTTTCTGGGGGTATTACACTTTTCTCTTTCACCTCATTTTTTATCCTGAGGTAAGCATCATATGATTCTTCTCCGACAATCTTTAT
>PFDC01000083.1 GCA_002763035.1 Candidatus Pacearchaeota archaeon CG10_big_fil_rev_8_21_14_0_10_35_13
ATAAGCAGGAGGAATCTCCCTCATGACACGCATGACACGACAATACTCAGGAACTAACTTAATCATCTCAACAAGAATGTCTTTAGTTGTTTGTTCATCATAAGGAACATACTTGCCATCATAATAATCCTTCTCAAGAGCAGAACCCTTAATAACCTGACAAGGATAGAGCTTAATCTGATCAGGCTTATAATCATCACTAGAGAAAACTTCTTTGAACAATTCTAGATCTCTATGAACATTACTACCAGGAAGCCCAGGCATGATATGATAACCAATCTTAAAACCAGCATCCTTCAAACGACGAGTAGCATCAACAACTTCCTTAACACCATGACCACGATTAGATAATTTGTAAAGTTCATCATCAGGCATCTGAATACCAAGCTCTACACGAGTACAACCATAAGAAAGCATCTCAAGAATTTGTTCATCAGAACAATCATCAGGGCGAGTCTCAATACAAAGAGCAACACAACGATGCTTTGACGACTCATTAAGCTTCTGAGCTTCTAATAATGATTCAGAAACCTTACCATTAAGAGAATCAAAACAATCCTTAACATAACGAAGTTTGAACTCTTTAGGATACTGAAGAAAAGTACCACCCATGATTATTAGTTCAACCTTATCATTAGGATGATTCATCATCTCAAAAGCCTTGAGACGAGCAAGAACCTGCTTAGAAGGACTATAATTCAATAAACGAGCACGCATGACAGCAGGTGATAAAGGAGTGTAAGACTGAGGAGCATTAAGAGTAGGACAATAAGTACAAGCACCATGATTACAAGAACGAGGAGGAAGCATCACAGCTAAGGGAGCAACACCAGCCTTAGTCTTAGCAGGTTTTCTTAACACATCATCTTTTGAAGAGGTCATAATTAATGTTAAGAAAAATGATTATAAAAAGTGTTTGGTAGAGAATAATAATCATTATAAACCATAGAACATTAAAAAGAATAATGGTTGAAAGAGGTACAGGTATAGCTTATAGAGAACTTGGTGGAGAGAAA
>PFDC01000139.1 GCA_002763035.1 Candidatus Pacearchaeota archaeon CG10_big_fil_rev_8_21_14_0_10_35_13
TCCTACTAAGCCTCTTGTTGAGCAGCATTTGAGGTATTTCCGCGATCATCTTCCCGAGCTTTTTGCTACCTTGGAGATCTTTACTGGTGCTACTCCTGCTCCTCAGAGAAAGAAGTTGTGGCAATGTGCAGATATCATCTTTTCTACTCCTCAGTGCATTGATGGACAAACACAAATTTTCACTGAGAAAGGCCCAACATCCATTGAGGAATTCTTTAAAAGTTTTGATTTCAAAAAAGATATAAATAACAAACATGTTCTTATTGCTGATATAAATGAGAAAGTTTTAGGGTGGTCTGATAATAAGATTATTTTTGTTAATGCTATCAAAGCTTTAAAATTACCTTCTGAGAAGATTATTAGTCTCAAAACAGAATTAGGGAATGTTTTAAAGTGTACAACGGATCACCCCTTACTGTCCTTAGATGAATATGGAAATACAAAATGGGTTAATGCTAAAAATCTAAAAGAGGGAGATTTTATTGCTAGTATTAACAGGATAGAGTTACCCTATAAGCCCTTAAATATTTATAAATTATTAAAAGATTCTAACCTAAGAATCGCTGATAAAGAGCTAACATTAAAGCTTTTAGAAAAACTAAGAATAGGGGCTATTAAGGGGTTAAGTTTGAGTAGAATATCAAAGTTTAGGTATAATTCGATACCATTAAAAGAGTTTTTTTGTTTAGCCAAGAAAGTGGGGCTAAAAATCCCTGATACCCTTAAAGTTACTGATAGCACGGGCAGGAGTAAACCTGTAACAGTTCCGAGATTCTTTAATGGCGAGTTAAGTTATATTGTCGGTGCAATGTTAGGTGATGGTCATCTTGGTGATAGGAGGGGTCATGGTTCGGAAGTGGTATTCTCTGATTTAAGTTATAAAAGCAATAGGGATAACTTCATGAATAAAATGATGAGTGTATTTGGCATAAAAATGTCTTATAACACTCAAAAGGGATTGGTTTCTTATAATTCTGCCCTTTCAGTTATTCTTACAAAACTTGGAATTCCTAAGGGTAATAAAGCTTCGATTATAAGAGTTCCAAAACCAGTATTTTTCAGTTCAAATGAATGTATTCACAACTTCATTAAAGGAATTTTTGATAGTGATGGTAGTGCTGGTAAGTATAATATTAGTATTTCTAGTGTTAGCAAAAAGTTTATTGAAGACTTAAAATGGTTATTCTTAAGAATTGGAATCCCTGGGCGAGTAGAAAGAAGGAAAAATGGGGGGATGATTAATAATAGAAGAATAAAGGAGTCGGTTATCTACTCTCTAAGATTCTCCGGGAGAACTAATCTGGAGAGATTCTTGCGTTTATGCAGTCCAAGTTTGGACAAGTGTAAAAATCTTGTAGACATGATGAATTTTACAAAAAGGCCATTCACTAGAAATAAAGACATCCTTCCAGCACCAAAGCTTCTTGAGGAGATATACCTTAAAAACAGGGGCAGGTTTCCAAAGTATTTATCTCGTTGTTTTTCTAAGAATAACCTTAATAAAATTATTGGTATAACTAAAGGTGATGAAACTGATAAACTTAAGAGCTTATTAAAAATGCCTTTCAGATGGGTTAGAATTAAAGAAATTGGTGAGGTTAAGAAAGGGGGAATAGTTTATGATTTTACTATAGAAAATGATCATAACTTCATCACTAATAGTTTAGTTAGTCATAACTGCATTGCCAATGACATTCGTAAGAACCTCTATAATCTTTCTGAGGTTTGTTTATTGGTTGAGGATGAGGCTCATCGTTGTATTAAGAATTATGATTATACTTTTGTTGCTCGTCATTTTAATAATGTTTCTTCTAGTCCTCATGTTCTTGGTCTTACTGCTTCTCCTGGTAGTGATAAGAAGAAGATTATGGATATTTGTAAGAATCTTGGTGTTGAGGCTTTGGAGGTTCGTACTCGTGATTCTTCTGATGTTAAGCCTTACCTTCAAGAATTAAAAAGGGAGTTAGTGTTTGTTGATTTTCCTCAGGAGTTTCTTGATATTTCTGCTCTTCTTAATCAGATTTTTCTTAAAAAAATTCAGGAATTAAAGAATCGTCATCTTCTTTTTCGTCATCCTTCGAAGGTTGCTCTTCTTGAGCTTCAGAAGTCTTTAATGGGTAAGATTACTAAGGGTGTTCGTGATTTTCAGGTATTGGCTGGTGCTTCTACTACTGCTCAGGCTCTTAAGATTTCTCATGCTCTTGAGCTTCTTGAGACTCAGACTCTTGCTGCTCTTAGTTTTTATTATCAGTCTCTCTTCGCTCAGGCTTCTAGCAAGAAGTCTAAGGCTGTTCAGAACTTGATTAAGATTCCTGAGTTTAATGCTTCTTATACTCTTACTCAGGAGCTTCTTTCTCAGGGTAAGGAGCATCCTAAACTCTTTCGTCTCAAGGGGTTGGTAAGGGCTGATTTTGAGTCTGGTATTAAGCGTGTTATGGTGTTTACTCAGTTTCGTGATTCTGCTGTTCGTATTTGTCGTGAGCTTAATTCTCTTCCTTTAGTTAATGCTAGTGTTTTTGTTGGTCAGGCTAAGAAGAAGGTTGGTAGTGTTGATGAGTCTGGCCTCTCCCAAAAGGAGCAAAAACAACTAATTAATAATTTTGTTGATGGTAAACTGAATGTTCTTGTTTCTACTTCTGTTCATCCTGAAGAGTTTATTATTGTGAGAAGTAACGGTAAGGTCTTTGTTACTAAAATCGGGGCGTTTGTTGAACAATTTTTGGATAGTGATGAAATGAAGAAAGTGGTAGAAGGTTTTGAAGTTTTAAGCACTGATGGAAAAAAATCTTTTTTCAGAAAAGTTACCCATGTCCATAGACATATCTCAAAGAATAATTGTGCTAGAATAAAGCTTAGTTCTGGTTTTGATTGTTTAATAACTAAAGATCATAGTCTTTTTTCTTTTAATAAAAATGGGAAGTTTGTTCCGGCAATTCCGGAAAAAAGTAAATTTGTGGCATTGCCTTTAAAATGTCAGACGAGCGAAAGAATGAAGATAATTGATGTTTTTAAAGAATTAAGAATAAAAGATGTAGACCACCTCTTTGGCACTCTTGATGGCTTAACTCAGGCGAGAATCAGACTTTTAAAATCTGATTTTGATACTATCAAAAATATTGATGGCAAGAAGAGTATTTTAGGATTATCAGAATCTTCTAATAGAGATTATGGTACAATCTCGAGGTCTCTAATCAGATTATTATCAAGGGGTTTTATTTCTCAAAAACGGGTAAATAAAAATTATAAAAAAATTTCTTCTATAACCCCTGAGGGTGTTGAGTACCTTTCGTTCCTTAGATGGTTTTTTAGTAATGTTAGTTATCATAAACACAAATATCGCTTCAGGATTGACAAGCCTGCTCTTAATCATGAATCCTTTGTCAAGTTCTTTCCTCAAAAGTTTAATGTTAATTATGGAAAGATTACTTTTCCTAGACATATTAAAATTAATGATTCTTTAGCAAGATTTCTTGGTTTTTATGTTTCTGAAGGCCATGTTAGAAAAACTAAGTATACCTCAGAGGTATTTTTAGCTGCTAAAAAAAGAGAAATGCAAGAAATGATGATTGAATCAATAAAGAATGGTCTTGGTTTAAAGCATCGTCAAAACAGAAGGGGAATTGCTATTGATGCACAGATAGCTTATTATCTTATTAGGGATGTTCTTAAAGCAGGTATTGGTGCTTATAACAAAGAAGTCCCAGAGATAATCTTCACGGCCTCAGACAATATTAAATGGGAATTCATAAGAGCTTATTGTTTAGGTGACGGGCATATTGCTAAGGATAAAATAGTTTTTACTACAGTCAGTAGAAAGTTAGTTGTTGGAATGGTTTTTCTTCTTAGAACTTTAGGAATTAGTAAGATTACCTTGTATAAACAGAATAATATTTATAGAATAAACATTTTTGAGTCTCTGCCTTTCGCGACAATTAAAAAAAAGGGTGACAAGAGGGGTCACACCTATTATTCTTTAATTCCTAATGCTCTATCATCAGTTAAGGCTTTCGAGAAGTTTGGTAATAGTTATGAGTATAACAATGGTAGAATTAAGTGTAGAAGTAATGGTTTTTGGAAGGATGATATTTCTTATGATTTTATTAAAGAAATTGAGCTTCTTAAGGAACAACCAAGGTTCGTTTATGATTTATCTGTTGAGGGCTCAGAAAGTTTCATGGGTGGCACGGGTCTTACGGCCCTCCATAACAGTATTGGTGAGGAGGGTCTTGATATTCCTGAGGTTGGTGTGGTTTATTTTTATGAGCCTATTCCTTCTGCTATTCGTAAGATTCAGCGTGGTGGTAGAACAGCGAGACTCATGCCTGGTAAGATTGTTACTCTTATTACTAAAGGTACTAGGGATGAGGCTTATCATTGGTCTGCTTTTCATAAGGAGAAGAAGATGTCTTCTGCTCTTGATTCTGTCAAGGATGATTTTGATTCTGGGCTCATTGATAATAAGAGTTCTGATGTTGTTAAGGATGATAATAAGAATCTTGATGATTATAAGTGATGCTCACGTCCCATTATCTATAAAATTATTCATTAGTCGTCTATTCAATGATTGTTTTATTATTCTTTTCTTGTTGAACAAAGTTGTTGAGTCCTATTTGATAATGATATTTCCTCCACCATATTCATTAATTCTTTTCAATTCTATTTTCTATTAACAGAATGTTTTATTAATTCTTTTCACTTCTATTTTTCATGCCTTTCGAGAATATTTTTAGTAGTAAGAAGTCTAAATTAAAGCCTGTTGATGATTTCCTTATCATTGCGGACCATAGGGAGAAGAATTCCTTGCTTATTTCTGAACTTCGTAGTCTTGGTGTTATTGTTGATTTTCGTCAGTTAATGGTTGGTGATTTCATTGTTGGCGATATCATCATTGAGCGTAAGACTCTTCCGGATCTTATTTCTTCTCTTTATTCTAAGCGTCTTCTTAAACAACTTTTTGTTCTTAAGGGTGTTAATAGAAAATTCCTTCTTCTTGAAGGTTTTCCTAATAAGAATTCTGATATCAACCCTAATGTTCTTCGCGGCCTTCTTCTTTCAATCATTCTTGATTATAATATCCCAATAATCTTCTCTCGTGATTCTGATGATTCTTCTAAATTCTTATTCTCTCTTATTAAGCAGCAGAAGAATCCTAAAAAGAGTATTAGTCTTCGTGAAGGTTTTTCTCTTAATGACAAAGAACGTCTTTCTTTCATCCTTGAGGGTTTTCCTAATATTGGTCCTGTTACTTCTAAGAAGCTCCTTAATCATTATAAAACCCTTAATAAAATCTTTAATTCCTCATTAGAGGAATTATCGTCGGTTATTGGTATTAAAGCAGTGAAGTTTTATGAGTTACTCCACAAAACTTTTTAAGAAGTTTTCATCCTAACTTATATTTTTCTAGTATTTTGTATTCAGGACCGCTTGGTTTTAGTACTGATTTTATTAGGCAGTATTCTTTTACTTGGAATTCTTCTCCTGCTTT
>PFDC01000104.1 GCA_002763035.1 Candidatus Pacearchaeota archaeon CG10_big_fil_rev_8_21_14_0_10_35_13
CCACCACCAGCATCAGCATTAACTCTCAAACGAGCATTAGTATTGACACCAACACCCAACGAAGTATCATCATCAATAGATATTCCTATACCCCTACCACGATTCTCCTGGGCACTAACACTCATAACGAATAATGACATGACAAGCAATGATGCTAAACCAAGAGCCATCACTAATATTTTATTGTATTCCATAAAGGGTTTAAGGAATCAAAGGTTTTTATACTTTATGGTTAGGTAAACCATAGTTTACTAACTTATGAATCTTAATCAAAACTAACACTCAAGATAGCTGTTGTCTACTGACTTGGGAGTTTTTAAGAAAAACTAACATTCAAATACGCTTCCCTTAATACTCTGGGAAGTTCAGTCACGTCACTGATAACTCTATAATTCTTACGGAAATTTCTTCTTAAAAGTTCGTCATTAACTACTACCCCTTGCTCTTTTTCCTTAAGATTCGCTAACACTGCAAGATTCATTCTACCAGTCTTAGTAGGCCTTTCTTTATTAGGTTTCTTAGCCGATGAGATACATATTCCATAAGGAATTATCCCATGAGTCCTAGCGGTACTGAAGGCATGACTAACATCACTCAATGCTTCTCCACCCTCATAAGGACAAGATCCTTGTGTCCCACCGGGAATCTCGTATTGCTTATCAGAAGGACGCATATCACCAATATGGAATAAAATTCTTGTCTTCGCAGGATAATGAGTAATATAATTAGTTGCGTATCTTATAGCAGAACCATCACGATTATTGAGCTCACTTTTTAAAAGGGGAAGCCTCCTAAGTAATCTTTCATTACTTTCATCAAAATCTTTTAAGACGAATATTCTAGAGTTTGATTCACCATTACCATTATAAGCAATTATTGCAGTCTTGTCCTCTAGTGTATCAGCGGCTACGCTAAAATAATAAGAAGCCTTCTTTATCATATCAAGAACGGTTTCTTCATCGGTTACTAATCTGTTGGTAGAATGACTAGTATCAAGCAATAAAACTGAAGCAACATTCCTCTTCCTTTTCTGCCATTGATAATAAAAATTTGGCATAGGACTACCACCAGCTAGAGTTTCTAACCACCAATCATAATACCTCTTAACATCTAATTCTCCTTCAAAACAACTTCTCACCACAGCTCTAGCGGAAGGCTTAATCTTCTCCATTTCTCTAACGATACGCTTAACTAGAGGATTATCAATGTCAATATCTCTTGTAGAGGTCTCATTATGAGCTTTTATGGAAGTTTTTAACCTCTTCTCAATCTTCTTTCTCTCACTCTGAGCAGAATCTCTCAACTTCATCTCTTCTTGAAAATCATAAACATCACAAGATTCAAAGTGTACTCTGCGATCATGTCTCTCCTCAATTTCTGTTAATTCAGCAATCTTCCTTTCTAAATCTATCCGTCTGGCTAACTGTTCATCACTTAAAGGCTGGCCCCTAATTAAATCATAGACACTAATCCGCACGGCCCTGGGAACTAAAACACCACCTCTCAATTCAGGAAGAAATAATACTTTACCTCCCTCTTTCTCAAGACTTGCAGGAGGACTAACATTAATAGCCTTACTTAAGGGAACTTCCTTAAATGACGAACTTAAAGCTTCCGAAGAAGCATTAGCCTCAACATATGACATACTGGCAAACTCCCTCATACGATTGGACTCATAAGCTTCACGAACTCCCTCGGCCATTCCATCCTTCTCTGCGCTAAGTAAATGTTTTGCTTGCTTGCTTGATCTGGCTTCTAACCTCTTAACATATTCTGCACTACCAGGATGTTCTGTGAATGGAGAAGCCATGGAATGTTCCGTGAAAATCCTGTCAACAAACTCTTTAAAGATGACTGTTCTTTCAAGACTATCATCATAAGAACTATCAAAAGGTCTAGAAAATAATGAAAGCTCTCTCAACTTGCCAGTTATCTCTTCTCTATGACTACCTAACCTAAAGTCTAAAGGAACACTATCAATAAGACCATCAACCGCTTCTTTACTTATGCCCATATTCTCCCAATAAATCCTGAAGATTGCCAAGTCTATTTCATTAGTAGTGCCTTTAGATCTTCCTGCAGGACGCTCTATTATTGCTTTATCAGCCAATTCAGGGATGAATAATCCTGAGAATCCTTCACGCATATCATCTGATAGGACAGGATAATCATCAGCGATGCATTGCATTCTTCTAGACAATTCTATAGTGTTGAGGCATGTTGAAGAAAGCAATCTTTCCTCTAAACTTAGACGAAGAACCTCAGCTTTTTTTCTTCCAAGCTCACTCTTCTGTTCATTAATTATTAATGATAGAACTTCCCTAGAAGTGTCACGATAAGAAACAGCTGATGCTTGAAGCACAGTTAGTCCCTTGTAAGCTTTTATTTCAGTATCCTCACTACTATCATTTGTTGTAATAATCTCCGGTACCTGAATTCTAAAAAAATTATCTGTCTGAGCAATTTCCTGTTTGCCTAATGATTCAGAAGTAATTATCCTAACAGGAAAACCAGTAAAACTTTCAGCAAGTAGCTGAAGTCTAGGAAGGACTTTTGAAGCCTTAACCATTATTCAACGGAATAGCTTCCTAGCTATATCAGTCATCCCGACCTTCTGTTCAGAATCGTAAGTTAGAGGATTAATCATCCCAACCTCAATAGCTCTAAGTTCCGAAAGACCGTACCCAATCAGTTTAGCAGTCCTAACAACCAGTCTAGTACCAGGACCCTCCCTCAACCCTACAGATTCTGCGCTCTGAGCAAGCCTCCTATAATCATTAGCTAACTTAACTAATTTATTTATTGGAACATTACCATTATTCTTATATTTCTTAACACTAACATTTTCTGTAATTAAAGAATCACCCTTAATAACCTCACTGACTATTCTCTCTTCAAGCTCTGATTCAGGAAAAGGAATATCTAAGGTGATGAATCTCTGAGCAGTTGAAGGCTTAACATTATTTTGTAATTGATATAAGGGGTTATAAGAAGAGATAAGCATCCAATCATCAGAAGCTCTCAAAACCTCCCCGTTAACCCTGACATCGAGAGTCCTTCTATCATCAGTCAATGAATGAACTACGGTCATAGCATTAGGCCTGGCTTCACCCAACTCATCAAGATAATAAACAGCACCATCCTTATGCCTCAAGGAAGAAGTAGCACTACCATCAACCCATCCGTCAGGCAGTCTTCTGCCAACCAAATCGGCAGCGAGAGTGTCCTCAGTACATACTTCTTCTACTAAAGGCTTATTAAGAACACTAGAGAGATAATAAACAAAAGTAGTCTTACCAATGCCTGTAGGACCTCTAAGCATCAACGGAAGCTGTAATCTATGGCAAGCAACAGCTATATCAAGCTCATCACCCTGAGGTACATAAACTGTCCTTTTATTATCGAACATTATTCAGAACCTCTTGAAACTTTATTTCTCTTAGAATCAACAATTCTTACCAAATTTTTATGAACTATCGTTACCTCACTGGGATTACCGGCGACCTTAATCACTTGTTTATTGTAAGGTTTATCATAACGGTGGCAAGAACCGTAAGGACGCCATAAACTCTGATGAAGTACGGTGCATCCCTGAACTATAAACATCTCCTCATTAATCTGAGCACCATCAGAACCGAACCTCTCATCAATATGAAATGGATTTCGGTTTTCAGAAATAAGATAACCGTTGACTGATTTCCATGCAGAAATAAGGTCTTCATGAGTTTCATAATCTCTTCTGATATCATTACAAACGGAACCCATCATTCAGAACCTCTATGTTCTCTATTATACAAGAAAGGAGACACCATCTCATCCAAAGTTCCAAGAGACATATTACCGTTAACATAATCATCAGCTAATCCTAGCACTATCCCTGAACTATCCCTCATAACGGCGTACTTTCTCTCAACTTTATAACCAACTTTCTCACCGACTTGACGGTGATGCATCATCTCTTCAACGTTATCATGACAGGATACGCATCTCATATCAGAATTCTGACTCTTGCTTATGCTAATCCATGAAATCTCCTCAAGATTCATTAGTCATTACTCCAAAGTTTAATTTTTAGTTTGTTTACTTCTACCATAATAGCCTCCTGAATATTAACCTAGTGCTTCATCAATCTGAGCATTAATATCATTGACGTAACTCTTGGTTTTTAGATCATCAAATAATGATTTAATTACTGCTTTCTCAACCCTGTCTTCCGTTCGAGGATTCTCGTTCATAGTCTTTCTCAAATTAAGCACCAATCCCTGAGGAGTATAATCAAAAACTACTGCTGAACCATTAGGCAATCCTGCGAATGATCCTTCCCTAATATCTTCCTCATAGAGTTGTTGCCCATCATATAATACTACTAACCTACTCTTATCACTCCTGACTTCATCAGCTTCTATGATACTAACTAATGATCCAGCATAAACACCAATATCATCATCAACAGTTAAACGAGACCTTCCAGCCTTAATATCCTCAAACAACTTCTGATCTTCTGCTAATTTTCTCTCAAGAGCAGAACTATAAACAGAACCGTAAAGCTGTTTTACGGTACCAACAATTCTGGAATATTCCGATAACACTTCGGGAACCTCACCATCAGGAAAGAAGTTATCAAGCAAGTATCCCATCATACCAACCACTTCTAAATCAGTAGTAGAAAGCTCACTAAGCCCAGCAATTTTGGAAGAACGACTATTGTACAAAAAATCCCTGATACCACCTAAAGTACCTTTTAACTCTCTCAACCTCCCAGGAGTTAAAGGAACGTTAATGTTACCATCACCATCACGGGATTCTTCAACCTTCTCAACAATGTATTGTAGACTCCTCATTCTCTAGAACCTTCAGTAGTTTCATCAAAAGAGATTCTGACGTCTCCAAGAATAGGCCCGCCGTAATAACCACTACGACAATCAACTATTACTCTAGCAAGATCTTCAAGAACTGAAGGATCATTAACCTTGATAGCAGGAAACATCTTAAGACTCTTCAACCTCTTCGCCTTACGAATATCAAACTCTTCATCCCGACGCTTAAGCCTTCTGTAAGCAGTGAATTCATTAACGAGGGCACCATAATCATTGTAAGCATCAAAGATTCTATCGGCATCATCTAATGGGATGTAAAATGTACTATCCTCCAGACGACTAGTCCTCATTTTCCCAACTTGCTCATAATGCGTGTAGCTGAAGTCATAAGTAAGAAACTTACGATTATCTCCGGACACTACTTCACTTTCACGAAACCATCTAGTTTTTTCTTCAGACATTTTATTTTATTGTTTATTCATTTAATAGTAGTGATATGATAAATTCCCTTTAATATCTTTCTGATATTAATGATATCACTGATATCAAAAAGAGAAAGGCTTAAAAATGCCTAAAACCTTAAAAATTGATGGAAAGAAAACTAATAAAGCAAGGCGGTGGTGGATTCACAATATATCTCCCAAAGAA
>PFDC01000079.1 GCA_002763035.1 Candidatus Pacearchaeota archaeon CG10_big_fil_rev_8_21_14_0_10_35_13
TATAGTTTTCAAAAGATACCTAAAACTACTAGAAGAACACTACAACCATAAAATAGAAGACTATTATCCCCCACCTTTATAAGTATCGGAGATACTGTTCATTACCATAATCTTTAAAAACGCTTATTATCTGTCTTATTCATGCAACTTATAGGATTTAATTTTACTAAGATTAGTGGTGAGCGGTTTAAGGGTGTTAGGCCTGACTTAAAGATTGATTCTGATGTTACTATTACTGATATTAAGAAGCAAGAATTAGATATTATCAAGGATGATCAGGTTCTTTCTTTTGAGTTTGATCTTAAAATTCTTTATTCTCCTAAAATTGCGGAGATTTCCTTTACTGGTTTGGTTCTTTTTGCTTTTGGTAAGGATGATTCTAAGGATATCTTGGCTGCTTGGAAGGATAAGAAGGTTCTTGATAAGGTTCGTATGCCTTTGATTAATCTTATTATGAATAAGTGTACTCTTAAGGCCTTACAAATTGAAGAAGAGTTCAATCTTCCTCTACATATTCGTATGCCTCAACTTGTTGCTCCTGATAGTCCTGAAGCCAAGTCTTCCAAAAAGGAATAACTGTAATCTTTTTATTACACCCACATTTATTCTCTTAAATAATCTCTTATTTTCATGTAGTCTTTTGGGCTTATTCTTTGTACATTAACTGTTTTTCTGTCTCTCCTTGTTCCATACTGTCCTGTTACTTCAACTTCTCTTCTTTCTGGTATGATCTCTAGTTTTTCACAAATCCATCTTATTGCTCCAGGGTTTGTTCTATCATCTACGAGTTCATGCACCCTTCCTAATTTGATTATTTTTTCTTCATTAATCTTCTTTCTCTCAATTAATGTTTGGGTAATATAAGAGCCTAAATCTGCAGGGTTGTAGAGGATTCTTACTCCCCCCTTTTCTTCATCCCTTGTCCTTAGGGTTCTTACTAGTCCTAATTGGACGTCTCTTATAAGTGGTCCATCTTTTATTCCTAGATTATCCATCGTCTGCCAAATATCCCATGATGCCTGAATAAGTCTTTCTACGGCGTCACTTCCAACCTTTGTGTTTAATGTTATTCCATTGTCTTGGCTTGGGCTAACCTGTTTGATCATTCCATAATTCACGTATCTTAGTATTCTTCTAAGGTTCTCTCTTCGTGTTTCGGGCTTTCCATTATCCATACTAAGCGAATGCATCAATTCTTCAACACTTACTCCGCTATCATAATCTGAACTCATATCACCCCTAAAAAGTAGTCCTTTATAAATCCTTCCCCCTTCCTTAATTTACCAACACCCTTATATATTCGTTCAACCTTTTTTCTTTATGAGTAAGATTTCTGGTGATAAAAAGGAGAGGATTATGGGTAACATCATTAGTATTCTTTATGATTCTTTCCCTAAGTCATTATTCACTGTGGAGATTTCTCGTGCTGAGGCTCGCGATGAGGAGTTCGTTAAGTCTTTGCTCTTATCTCTTGAGAATCAGGGGTTGGTAAGGGCTGTTAAGAAGAATCCTTCAGGTGTTCCTTACTCACGCCGTACTCGCTGGACTCTTACAACCAAGGCTTATAATGCTTACAAGTCACAATCTTCCTAACTTGTAGTATATAAATTATAAACGATACTGCTAAGCTCCCTATTAATCATTGTTTACGACTATCATAATCCTAAAGCTATGAGCATTAGCGAATTAACTTGTAATCTTTTTATCACACTTTCTTCATTGCTTCATTCTTTAATTCTCTTGGCATCTTTTCTATAGTGTATCTTAATGCTACTCTCGGCAGCCTTTTCTTATTTTTCTTCACAAAATCAAATATTTCTTTTTGTATTCTTTATTATTTCTAATCTCATCATTGTATTAATCGGCGTTTATTATTAATACCTTTCTTATCACTCTTTCAATACCATAAATCTTTATAAAAACCCCTTTCATCATCCTTTGATGGATCCTAAAGTTAAGGGTGCGTTTATCAAAGTTAAAGAGGATATGTTTGTTCTTAGTGATGAGATTAATTTTCTTCGTACTGAATTGTCTAACATCCGTCATGATCTTAGTTTACTATCAACTCTTTTTGACGATTTTCTTAATAAACAACTAATTATTGAAAAGAATAACACTAACATTCTCCCTCGACAAAAAGACCGGTCACAAGATTATCACATCAATTCTCCTTCTCAAACACTTCCAACAGACAGACAGACAGAAATCCTTGAATCATTAGACCAACAGACACATAATCACTTTAATATTTCCTTAAACACCCCTATTAATCCTGATTTTATCCTTAAAATATCAATTCCATCAGACAGACCAACATTTATTCCAACAGATAACTCTAATAATGCCTCATTCCAACACATAATTCCAACACTTCCAGAAACTCCAACATATAATTACCCTTTAGAAGGGCTAAAAACACCAATTTTAGACGTTTCCACTGGAAACGGGGGGGTTCCAACAGACAGACAGACAGACAGACAGACAGACCAACACACCACACATCCTCCTATAATCCCTTCACAAGAACCTTCTGATTTCCCTGTTTCTTCATCCCCTGACAAGGAAGTTCAACTAAAGTTTGGTAATAATGACTTCGGCAGAGCTGCGCAAATTCTTGATAATCTTGATTCCATCAAGAAGGACATCCGTAGGAAGTTTAAACGTCTTACCCGTCGGGAACTTGAAGTTTTTTCTCTACTCTACAGCCTTGAGGATCAGGGATTAATTGTTGATTATAAGCTTCTTTCTGAGCGTTTAACGCTCTCTGAGAGCTCTATTCGTGATTATATCGGTAAAATCATCGCTAAGGGCATCCCTTTGACTAAGGAAAAGGTCAACAACAAGCAGATCATCCTCGCTATTTCTTCTGATCTCAAGAAAATTGCTTCTCTTGATACTATCCTCAAGCTTGTAGATATATAGAAAAGTTTATTAATTATTCAAGATTACGAATAAGATGGTGATTTCTAATGATTGGTTAGCTGGTTTTATTGAGGGTGAGGGCAACTTCCATATATCACTGTCCTCTAAACACAAATCACCCTCGTGGGCCTATCCTTTTGAGTTCTATCCGATACTACAATTCAGGATATTCTTAAGAGAGGATGATCATGATGTACTTAAGAAAATTCATGAAAAATTAGGATTTGGTAGAATTTATCACAAGAACTATGATTATACCCGCAAGATGGGTTTCAACAGCAAGGATCAGTTTGCCTTTTATGTAACTTCTTCAAAAGATCTCTTAAAATTGAAGGAGATTCTTTTATCGACGGAGTTTTATTCAAAAAAGTGTAGAGATCGAGACTTATTTTTTAAAATTCTAGACATGAAATTGAAAGGTAAGCATATGACACAAGAAGGTCATGATGAGATTGTAAATCTTTGTAAAACCCTGAACAGTGGCAACCGGGATGCATTCAACCGAAAAAACACTGTTAAACGAATAACTACCTCTGCCCTCCGGTAATCATTCTCTTCTTTGGCGTTCTCAGGCCCTATAAACCTTGTTTTTACAGCTTTTAGCCTTTCTCTCACTTTAAGGGTTATTTTCTTTTTTTTACTCCTTACTCTCACTCTTACTAGCGTTTATTCCCTTTTTCTCATCTTTTCTCTCCTTTCTCTCACTCTTACCAATCCTCACTATCATCCTTTCTTAATCTCACTCACTAAAAGACTCACTTTCTTTCATCTTTTTTTGTTTTTTACTTCTTTTTCTTTTCTCTAACTCTCACTTTTGCCCCTTTTAGGAGTAATTCCTTCACTTCTTCTGGTATAAACACCCTTTTCTTACCACTTTTCTCTACTATTTCCTCTACTAACCCTTCACTTTTCTGCTTTATACTGTTTATTTGTCCTCTAATTGTTGCTCTACTCTTGCCTAACATTGCTGATAGGTCGTCATAACTCAGTTTCATATCAGTGCTCATTAGTACCATTACTAATGCTCTTTCCATAACACTTAGCCCTTTTAACATATTTTCTGCTATTTCGCCTGTTTGAACAGCTGTTTGAACAGCTGTTTGAACACCTTCACTACCTGTTTGTTTATGGTAAACAGCTGTTTGTGTTTTAAACATCTGTTTGTTTCCCGTGTTTCCCATAACACTCATCATCTTTCTGATCTCTTCTACTCCTTCTTCAATCGTCGTTATTTTCTCATCTATCTCTTCTACTCTAGAATTCAGCTCATCATCGCTCTTTTTTAGGTGTTCAATCCATGCGGTCACGCTTTGTATGTCCTGTTTAACGCCTTGGAATGCTTTTTTTGTCTCTTCCTTCACTTCTTTCATTTCACCCTTTTTCTTAAACAGCCAGTTAAACATCTTATTTTTAGCGGTTTTTACTATTTAAACCTTTTCTTTCTTTCTCTTTCCGTCGGTGTTTTTTCTTATTTTCTCTCTTTTCTTCTTCTTTTCACCCTATTTCCTGTAATATCTTTTTTACAGACACATCTTTTTTCTCATTTCTTAAACAGCTGTTTATGTTTTAAACATATTGTATTAGTGCTCTTAAACACCTGTTTATGCCTGTTTAAACACCCTTAAACACCCTCAACCCCCCTATTTCCTATGCAACTTTATATTTTCTTCTCATCTTTTTTTATTTTTTTAGTAACCTTTATATATTCTTTTCTCGTCGGTATTTGATGGAGGTGTTTTTATGGCTAAAGTTTATAACAATTTTTTAAGACTTAATTCATCAAAGTTTGGTTTGGCTCTTGGTATTCTTGCTGGTGTTTGTATGCTTTTTACTAGTCTTTTGGCTGCTGCTGGTGTTGGTACTGTTTGGATTCCTTTAATCCAATCTTTCTATGTTGGTTATGGTCTTAGTTTTGGTGGTGTCCTTCTTGGAGTTCTTTATGCTTTCCTTGATGGTTTCATTGGTGGTTGGATTCTTGCTGTTCTTTATAACAAGCTTCTATCCCATGACTAGTCAATAACTAGTTCCTTAATTCATTATTTTTCTTTTTTTCTTTACTTATTTCCCTTCCATACATTCCTATCATTGATTAAATCTTCCTGCTTGTGGGAAGTTTGGTTTTTTTCATCTTTCTTATCTTTTTCATCATAATAATCCTTAAATACTTCATCTTTTTCTTATATTTATGGTTGTTTTTGATGCTACCGGTAATAATCTTGATGGTTATTTAGAAGAACCTCGTTCAAATCCTGGGGCTACTGTTGATTCTCTTCCTACTTTTAATGATGATCTTTTTGTTGGGGGTATTGGTGGCAATGTTTATTACTTCATAGGTGAGGGTTCTTTTCTTGTTATGGGTGACCGGCCTAAAGTTTACTCTAATTGTGAGCTTGATGATACGTACTTTCCTGTTTCTATTAATGGGGTGGTTGGTACTGGTCCTCGTAGCGTAGATATTGTTACCTTCACAAAATATAATCCTTCTCGTGCTTCTCATGTTCAGGCCTCTGAGCTTTTGACTGTTTTGT
>PFDC01000109.1:0-553 GCA_002763035.1 Candidatus Pacearchaeota archaeon CG10_big_fil_rev_8_21_14_0_10_35_13
TTAATATCTTAAATCCCGATTGATTAAATGTAAAAGTTTTTTTCCAGCCTTTTCCTTTAAATCTTAATCTGCCAACTTTATTGCCATTTTTCTTTGAACCTGAAAGACCAGATAGATTAGCAAATAACCTATCATTTTCTACTTGCAAGACTTTTGAATATACTTGTTTCATTTCAGGATAGCAGACCTTCAAATCTAGAAGATAATTAGATAATTCGCTTTTCCCGAAACCATTTGACAATTCCGAAAGAAGATGATTATATGTCTGTCTGCAAATGTCTAAAGATAATTCTAATTTTTCTGTTTGCTCCTCTGTTGGAAATAGTTTAAGTTTATATGATTTCATTTTTTTTGATTATCAATTAATCTATTTATTATTTCGTCATAGGTTTCTTCCTTTTTGCCTATTGATTTTAATCTCTTTAGTGTTTTCTTTGATACTCTAACAGTTGTTATATCCATGTATATTCATTATACTTACTTTTATTTAAACCTTTCTGTTGTAATTTGGGCAAATTCATCTGATGATTAAAATCAATCAGTTTTCTTTGCC
>PFDC01000109.1:564-2256 GCA_002763035.1 Candidatus Pacearchaeota archaeon CG10_big_fil_rev_8_21_14_0_10_35_13
TTTTCTTTGCCACGACCATATAAATTAATCATGATCCCTCTCCTTCTTTTCCTTTTCCCTTTCCTTTACCTTCTCCGTTCTTTCCTGAGGTTAATGCTATTACTACTACTCCTATAATTACTATTATGAAGAATATGTTTGTTATTAGTCCTCCGTCTCCTACTCCGTTAGTTATCTTGTCTAGGAGGTAGCTCCATGCCCCTGTTGCCCATAGTACTGCTATTGCTAGTCCTATTACTCCTAATACTTCTATTGTTATTCTTACCCAGTCTGGTAACTTGTATGCTTTTTCTCCGTCTGCTCCTACGAATCCTAACATGACTAGTAGTATTAGTATTATTACTGCTGCTACCGCGAGGAATGGTACTATTTTTCCTATTATTCCTGTGGGGTAGGCAAATGATACGGTGATTAGTGCTATCATTAGTGCTGTTATTGAGTCTATTTGTCTTTTTCCTTTTCCTAATACTTGTGTTTTTTGTAGTATTGCGAATACTACTACGAATATTAGTACGAATGGTAGGATTATTTCCTTGAATATTGGTGCTGTTAGTATTGTTGCCATCTCTTTTTAGTTTTGTGCGTAGTTTTTTAGTAGGTTTCTTCGTTCATGTCAGTGCTTTCTTCTTGCATTTCGTTGCTTGGTAATGATGCTTTTGCTATTAGCATGACATTACCTACTGCTTTCACGAACTGGTGTGGTATTATTACTCCTCTTGCTCCTCCTAAGAATCCGCTGAATTCTCCTGATACTTTCATTCTCCATCCGTCAATCTTGTTTTCTAAGAGGTTTACTTCTTCCACTTCTCCGAAGAAATCTCCAGTGTCTGTATATACTTTTTTCCCTAGCACTTCACTAATCTT
The DNA here is from genome assembly GCA_002763035.1 of Candidatus Pacearchaeota archaeon CG10_big_fil_rev_8_21_14_0_10_35_13. Taxonomy (GTDB): domain Archaea; phylum Nanobdellota; class Nanobdellia; order Pacearchaeales; family GW2011-AR1; genus PFDC01. Next base: position 1,429 of record PFDC01000109.1, read on the forward strand.
TTTCACTCTTATCATAGTAGTTATTCGCCTTTTCTCGTTTATATACTTTTCTGTGTTATCATGCGCTATTTAGTGGTTATCATAGTTCTTTACCGATAGTTCTTGATTTTTGAAAACCTGACAACCCTACTAATTATTTTCTTTGTTGTTAGTCTTCTAAGTAGTTTCCTTCTTTATGGTAGTGGCATCTTCATTTTTTGAATAAAGTTTATAAGCTTTGTTATCAACTATTTTTTATGTTTAGTCTTAGAGAGTTTTGGAATTTGTTGTTTGCAGTGCTTATTTTGGGTTTTGTTAGTTCTTGGGCTTTTCTTGGTACTAATCTTCTTGATGGTTTTATTACTGCTTCTTTACTGTTCTTAATAATTGTTTTTGTTAGTGTTATTTCTAAGAAGATTATTTCTTGGAACTTGTTTGATGCTTACGAGGAGTCAAAGATTTGGTCTTTTCAAAAGTATTGGTTTGGTACTGGTGATTCTTTGCCTTCTGCTATTCCTATGGGTTTTATTCTTCCTTTTTTCCTTTCAGTGTTGTCTCTTGGTAAGCTTCCTTGGTTTGGTGTTTTGGAGTCTGATGTTCGTCCTTCTAAGTTCCGTGGTTTGAGGCGTAAGGGTCTTTATAGGTATGTTGAGATTACTGAGGGTAATTTTGCAGTTATTGCTTTTACGAGTATTATTTCTGTTTTACTTCTTGGTATCGTTGCTTATTTCATTAATCTTCCTGTTCTTGCTTCTTTGTCTGTTTGGTATGCTTTCTTTAATGTTCTTCCTGTTGGTAGGCTTGATGGTTCGAAGTTGTTCTTTGGTAATCGTTCTTTGTGGTATCTTA
>PFDC01000075.1:0-3190 GCA_002763035.1 Candidatus Pacearchaeota archaeon CG10_big_fil_rev_8_21_14_0_10_35_13
TATGCTGCTTTCTTCTTCTCTTCGCTTCCTGGCCCTTGATAGATTGCACTTTTAAGTTTGGTGCTTCCAGCAACTTTTAACTTTTCTTCTACAGGGATATAATTTCCGTACTGCTTTATGAATTCATGCTTTATCTCTTGCATTACTCTCTTTCTTACCATTCTTTCGAATGATCCTGCTTCTAAAGCTCCACCTATTACTGGTAATAAGTAATTTACAGGTTTCATTAAGTAGTGTTTTAGTGCTCCGTACCAATCATGAGATTTACTTAAGTATCTAACCATCGCAGGTACTTCCATCAATGTCTTAGTAGCGAATAATGCGTAACCAATCCCTGTAACGTTTGCCACCGGTAAATCTTTAATATACGAGTATAAGTCGTTGCCTACTGCTAGTCCCATAGTGCCCCTAGTGGCTGCTTTTCTTAATACTCCATGAAGTTCGCGGTCATACTTTTCGATTATTGAATTAGTAATTCTTTCAAGACCACCCTTTCTTGTTCTTTCTTCCTCTGTTAACTCGGCATCCTTTTTCTTAGAGAATCCCTTACCAAAATAGTCTGTCAATTCATGGTCTGTCAGGTAGCCCTGCCATTTCTCTCTATTGCTAGAGAAACTTGCCCTAGTACGAGCTACTCCATCCCTTAAATAGTCTATTAATCCCATGTTTATTATTCGTGTTTTATTGAATTTAGCATGTAGCTTACTAAGTCATGGTAGGTTATTATTCCTAATAGCTTGCCATTCTCAGTTACAGGGCATACATAACTTTTAATCTCTTCCATTATTTCTAATGCTTTATTAAGGTCTTCTTCTGATTCTATTGACTTGATGTTTGTTGTCATGATGTCCTCTGCCTTTAGTCCTTCTTTGCCTATGGCTTTGTAGACGATATCTGTAGTTGTAATTATTCCCTTCAATACTTCATGGTTATCAATTACGAATATTCTTCGGTCTTTCTTTTCTTTGAGCTTCTTAGCTATTTCTTCTACATTTTCATCCATTCCACATTTAAGGACTTCATGCATTGTTATTTTTCTTACTTCCATATTATTTCTTTGTTTTTTTGTTTATTTAAAGGTTTTTACTCGGAGTTGTCACTGCCGTCACTTTTCTCATCTCCCTTATGTTTCTTTCCGAGATGATAAATTCCCCTAGCTGCTTGTCCTGCCTTCTTTCCGATGTACCCTAAAGCCTTTGCTCCAGTCTTTGTTCCAGCGTATAGAGTGTCTGCGATTCCCCCGCCCAATCTGCTGATTACTCCCCCAGCTAACGCAGCAACAGCAATGGCCCCATAGAATATTCCATCACCCCAGCCAGTGTAGTCCGCAGGTTTTATTCCGTAATCATCAGCAGTTTTTATAACAGTAGCGTATTCTTGGCTTTCTAGACCTCTCTTAACATCCATTACAGGTAAGTGGTCAATGCTCCCCAATAGTTCTGCCACTCCATTATATTCTCTTACCATCCCTTCAAGTATTTCTGTGGTCTTAGTGTCAACTTTACCGGTCTTCATTTCTGCCAGCTCAACTTTCTCGCAGAATTTTTCGATACCCCTTCTAATCTTTGTTAATCTATCGATACCTGCCCCTTTAGTGTTTGCTAGTAAATTATAATGTTCTTGGTACTCAGGAGTGTTAGTTGCTTCTATTTCTTCCTTTCTTGGTTCATCAGCGCCTGTAAGAATCTCCTTTGTCTTAGTAAGAATCCAACCTTTCAATCCCCTAACGTCCTTTACTGGTTCTGATTGTGCTCCTGGAAATTTCTCTGCAACTTCACCTGCCTTTGAGTGTGCTACCGCTTTATCATCTCTATCAAATAGTCTTCCAATCTTTTCAAAGTATGATTCAGAAGTATGTTGGATATAACTCTCTCTAACGTCTGGTGGTATTCTTTCAAGGTAAGTTGCAACCATTTCAGTAGGACTCTTGTCTTCGGGTATTAATGCTCTTGCTACGAATCTTGTTGAATCAATGGTTTCTCCGACCATTTCACCGAGGTCTCTAAGCGTGTCTTCAAGAGTGAAGGCCACCATCCCTCCCAGAGTAGCGGCTCCTGCTATAGTTGCTCCGTCTTTTATTCTTCCTCTCCTCAAATAAGCCCTTATAGTTTTCATGTCTCCTTCACTAAGTTCTCCTGTTTTTCTTGGGCCATATTTTTGTTCTTGTGTTCTTTTTTTCATATTATTCTTAAGCTTTTTTAGTATTTAAACCTTACTGCTGTCACCACTCCATCATAGTTACAACCACAAAGTTTATATAGGGTTAGAGTTAATAAATCTTTCTATCCGCGTCGTATTCTTAGGATTTCTTCGTCGCTGTTACATTACCAAGTATTTCGTCTTTGGGTAACCATTCTAGTTTTACTACGTTTCCTACGAGGGTTACGTAGCTCTTGGTTACTGCGGTGCTTAGATGTGTTATCCAGAAGGTATAGTCATTCTTGAAAGTTATTTGGTCTTGGTTATTTGTTAAGTATAGGTTCTTTTCTGATATTATGAAGAACGCACCTAGTAGGAAGAAGAATAGTATTATCGAGATAATTCTCATTTTATAGTCTCGTTATTTTGTGTTGTAGAGTTACTTTTTACTCTCCAGTCCGCATCTACTACACTTCCAGTAACTGACTTCACATTTCCGAATGCTTGTCCCAACCATGAAAAATATGCTCCTGTGAATTTAATAATTCCCCCTCCAGATTTTATGTCTATATTGCCTGTTTTTATTACGTAGGTTGAGGTGAGTAAGAATGCTCCTACAAGTATGACTATTATTGTTATAAAGGTCTTGTCATCGCGGAATTTAAGTATAACCCATATCCCTGCTATTATCGCAAGCACTGCGATTACTCCAGCCATCATTTTCTCTTTTTATTCCTCCATATTAACTAGTATTAGTCATTTTAAATAGTTTTTGTCATTGGGTTCTTGGTAAAGTTTAAAAGTTATGCTTTTTTAGTTTTATCATAGTCCCGTAGCACAGCGGTCAAGTGTACGAGCCTCTGGAGCTCGTGACCCAGGTTCGAATCCTGGCGGGACTATTTCTTATTCTGCTAAGAATAATCCAGGATTTGTATCATTGGTTGCAGGAACTAATAGAAACCCGCTGGTGGTTTGTATTTCGAATCCTGGCGGGACTATTTCATGGTTGGGTAATAAAAGAAAGGATGCCTGGAGGTAATATAAGAGAATT
>PFDC01000075.1:3298-3903 GCA_002763035.1 Candidatus Pacearchaeota archaeon CG10_big_fil_rev_8_21_14_0_10_35_13
AGTTAAAGAGGGAAGATGAAAAACGGAAATTATCTTAAAAGAAGGTTAATTAGTCACAAAAAGTTAGCACAAGAAAGAACTATTTTGGCTAACGAGAGGAATACTCTTGCTTATGTAAGAACAGGATTTGGCTCATTTGCTCTCGGAATTGCTCTAATAAAATTATTTGAAGAACACATGAAATATGTTTATGCAGGATATGGTGCTGCTACATTAGGGATTATTTTAATTATTTTAGGGATTGTTTATTATCCTCTGAGAAAAAAGAGAATTCTTAAATATTAGAAATAAAAAAGGGTGAAATTGGTTCGAAAGTAACAAATCATCGAAGAGGAAAAACTAATAGGATAAACAATTCCCCTAATACCCTCGACCAAAGTCCTAAGCCCAATAGTTTGCTCAGGGAGAATCCTGGCAGGGCTATTAATACTCCATGGCATTTTCATAGGATATTTTTTTGTCTACAAATTGATATTAAAATAATTGTTCTTTTCTGCAGAGCTCATCAGGAGTTATCAGATTATGTAAAAAACTCCGGTCTGAAGACACGAAGCGTTTTCAGAGTTCCAAGAGAATGTTAATTCTCTGGACCAGAAAATCAATCT
>PFDC01000075.1:3946-10367 GCA_002763035.1 Candidatus Pacearchaeota archaeon CG10_big_fil_rev_8_21_14_0_10_35_13
TTTCTAGGTTTTGAGCACTGTCGAGAACCAATAGCACACTCACGAGCTAAAGCAAGGAGGGTGCGTCGCGAGGTTCTCGAAGTCTTCAACAAAGCTTAGTACTCCTAAAAGTTTATAAAGGGTCATTAATTTTTCTTGTTATCAAAATGGCTTATAAAACTCTTACACCTGATAATTTTACCAATTTAGTTAATGATTCTAAGGTTCCTGTAATCATTGATTTCTTTGCTGATTGGTGTGGTCCTTGTAAGTTGATGACTCCTATTTTTGATAAGCTTAGTAATGTTTATGATGGTAAGCTTAATTTTCTCAAGCTTGATACTGATGCTCATCCTGAACTTGCTGGTAGATTTTCTGTTCAGGGTATTCCTTCGTTAATTGTTCTTAATAATGGTTCAGAGGTCGGTAGGATTGTTGGTTTTGCTCCTGAACAAATTCTAAAGCAAAGAATTGATTCTATAATCAAAGGGCTTTAATTATTATTTCTTGTTACGGTAATATTTATATAACTAGTTATTCCTTTATTCTTTATGAATAATAATGGTAATACGCTCACTAAGTTCTTGGTTTCTTTAGTAATTGGCGTCTTGTTCATTCTTATTGTTCTTGGTTTATGGGTTCTTTTTAGCCCTAGTGTTGAGATGTTGGTAGTAATCGTTGTATTATTACTGGTTGTTTATGCTATTGTTTTATCTGTGGTAATTAGGGTTCTTACTCCTCGCAGGTATAAGGTTAGTGATCTTGGTGAGATTAAGCGGGCTGTTAATGGTTCTGAAATCTTTGCTGTTAAGAAGAAGTCTGTTCCCTTAAGTTTTGATGATATCAAGTCAGAAGTTTCTAAGGTTTCATCAGCGGATGTTTCTTCTGATAAGCTTATTAGTTCTAAGGGTTCTAAAGTTTATCATCGTACTACTTGTAGGCTTGCTAAGAGTATTCTTCCTGAAAACGCAGGATATTCAACTGCTGAGTTGTTTAAGAAGCGTAAGTTAAAGCCTTGTAAGCTTTGTTTGAAATAATTTCTTATTGGTTTAGTCCGAATGAGTCTGTGAATTCTGAGATCATTCTGTATTTGCTTAGGTATTGTTCTCCTTTGTCTTTAACGGAGTATACCCTTCCACCACTTTTCTTAGGACTTGGTTTTTCTTCAATCATCCCTCCAGTAATCATTTCTTCTAAGTATTCTTTCATCATTTGGTGTGAAAGGTTTGATTTGTATAATATGTGTGTAGGCTTTGCTGAGTTGTTCTTATTCTTTATTGCTTGTAGTATGTCTTTTATTATTTCTAAACGATTTCTTTTCTTGTTCATTTCTTTTTATTACGTACTCTTTTTTGGGGGTTGCTTGCTTTCTTCATTGCAAGTACTAAATTTATTAGTAATAGTAAATAAGCGATTATTTCTATGCTATGCCCTAGTACGTAGTGTATGTGGTTAGTGTTTGAGTAAAAATAATCAATTCTACTAATGAATAATAGTGCGAATGCTGATAGTGTCATCAGCCTATTAACAGTCTTCTTTTTTTGGTAGACTCTTAAGTAATGTGTTGTCATGAAGAGTATTAGCAGTGCGGTTATTATGAAGAATGCTAAGGCTTTTTCTGTGCTTAGTATTACTGGGAGTATTCCCAAGGCTACTAATAGTAAGTATGCTCTTATTCCTTTAATGTCTAAGTTTAGGTATGTTAGTGTTATTAGTCCTATGATGAATAGTAGGAAGTATGTGTATAACATCACTGCCCCGATAGTTGCTATCGTTGTTAGTTCTAGCGCTTCTACTCCTTCTCTTATTCTTGTTAGTACGAATAAGTTTAGTCCGGTCCAAAAAACGTATGATAATGCTATTAGTATGAATCCTGCACCGAATAGTTTGTATTCTCTGCTCTTGCAATAACTATTGATTCTTAATGATACTATTCCTATTCCTAAAGAGATTATTGTTAGTAATAATTGAAAGATTAATGATAAGTTTAGGAACCATTCAGGCACTAAATATAGCGTCGACACCATACATTTAAGGGTTGCTTCTCGTATTTAAACCTTATGAATTCTTCTTCTTTAGGTATTCTCTTAATCTTTCCTTGATAATCCTTTTTAAAGGGTTTGACTTAACCTTTTTATGATAAATAAAAGATTGGAGGTTAAGAAAATGGGTGTAGAATCACCAAGCATAAAGAATAACGACTGCATAACAACAATTATGGAAGTGTTCAGGCCCCCTTAGCCCCCAGCCACTCTTTTTCACTTTTCCATATTCTCTAATCATCTCAGAGGTCTAATTTTCTGAGTGCCAGAAGGTCAATACTGACGCTTGGCTTTCTGGTATCATTATACTCCTTTCTCTAATGGGGTTTATTCAGAGAACGCAGGGGCTTGCAATTCACAATAATTCTCGCGTGCCCTTGCGTTCCTGTCATAATATCTAGTGCTGATAACAATAATAAAAGATCATTTGTGAGAAAGCTTAATATCTCATTATCATCTAAGACCAACCAAGCGATAGGTATTTTACATTAATTATCTTGTTCTGCTAAACGTTTGAATTGTTCAACTTCTATCCCCAAGGCAAGACCTTGGGGTATTAAAAAAAATAAAGCATTATCATTTGTGCGTTCCTGCTTTATTGTCACTATCCTAAAACTTCCTTCATCAGATCATTGACGTAGGTCATATCACTATCTCCTGTTATGACTACATCAAATTTTTCTTTGAATAACCCCAAATTTCCTTCTAAGTCTTCGTTTAAGAATCCTATGTTTATCATCGCGTCTTTTTCTATTCCTTCTGCCATTCCTAGGTCCCCTGTTCCGCCACCTAATAACAGGATATTTTTTCTTTCCTTAATCTTTTCGTATATTGGATAATTCTTTATTACTACTTCTTTCTTGTTTAATGAGTGTATTATTGGTTCTTCTACTCCTAAGAATTTTTCTTCTTTACCCCATTTTAGTTTGTTTGCTATTACATGGACGTTTTCGTAAAGTTTTCCTTTCTTTCTTAATATTTCTTCTATCATGTCTCCTATGCTTGCTGACATGATTATTATGGGGATGCTTTTTTCTTTTAGGTAGTCTAGTAGCCAGTATGTTCCTTTTCTTAGTTCTATTTCTTCGTTTCTTAGTATGTCTTCTACTGCTTTATTTATTGTTTCCTTATTCAGTCCACTTCTTACTAATAGTTCAAAGTGTGTTTTCCACCATTCATGCATTGCTTTGTTCTTGTCTTCTTCGTTTATCACTTCTGAAATTTCTATGGGTCTGTACTTTTCGAATAATGAGTGTGCTTCTTTTGCGTATTCTTCGCTTAGGTATCTTCCGTTTCTTAAGTATGATATTAGTGAGGGGGTCTTTTTTCCTTTCACGAATTCTTTTGTTAGTGTTCTGTCAAAGTCTGTTAATAGTTGGAATTTTTCTGGCCCTCCTTCTTTTATTTTCTTCTTTTTTTCTTCTAATATTCCAGGATTAGTAATATAGATGTTTTCCGGCATGTTATTCTTAGTGTTTAGTAGTTTATTATTCTTGTGTTTTGTGAAAAAGGGCCATCTTAGTTCAGAAGACAAGGATAGATTTATATAGACAGAAATTCTCTGGTAGTTATGAGAATCAAACTAAAGAAAGGTAAACAAAAAGATCTTATAATAAAATCTAAATCAGGTAAACCCTGGAAGGAACTAGCAAAGAGGGTAGGCCTAAATGAACATTACTTATCAGATGAATTACGCAATGAGAAACACCTTATCTCAGAGGAGGTTTATATAAAACTTTGTAAGATCCTAGGTTCTAATTATGATAAGTTCATTTTAAGAAAGCTTGATAATAACTGGGGTAGATCAAAAGGGGGCAACAATAGTTCCTGGGATAATACTAAACCGCTTATAAAACCTAAAGAGTCAGTTAAACTCGCCGAGTTATTTGGGTCAATTTTGGGCGATGGACATGTTCAAGAAAGAAAGAAAGGCAGGAAAGGAGTATGCTACAATGTTATGATTATAGGAGGGCTTGGTTATGATGACGACTACATTAAAAATTACTTACCAAAACTTTTTAAGGAACTATTTGGAGAGAACGCAGGTATTCAAGAATCAGAGAAATATGGATGGGTAAGATCGGTAGTTTACGGGAAGAACATAGTGAAGTTTCTTAGAAATAAGGGCATAAAACCAGGCAATAAGAAAGTTAATAATCAAGGCATCCCAAATTGGATAAAGAAAAATAGAAACTTCTTGAGAGCGTGTATCAGAGGACTGATTGACACCGACGGCTCTATCCACTACATTTCAAGAAAGAACAAAAATCTTAGAATCTCGTTTACTAGCCATATCCAAAAGCTATTGGCTGATGTTAGAGAAGGATTAATTAAAACTGGAATAACACCTTCTAAGATAATCAGTAACAGACAAATATTTATCAGTAAAAAAGAGTTAATCAACAAATTTCTCAAGGAAGTCGGTTTTCATAACGAAAAACATTTAAATAGATTAAACTCACTAAGAACAAGTGCCCCTATAGTCTAGATGGCCAAGGATACGAGCCTCTCGCGCTCGAGACCCGGGTTCGAATCCCGGTAGAGGCATTTTGGTGGTTGAATCTTCAATTAGGTTTTTTGGTTGCGGGAACTAATAGAAACCCGCTGGTGGTTTGTATTTTGAATCACTTTAATTTTTCAGAATTAATAGTTGTCAAAATCGTTCGCGATTTTTAGCACCGGCGATGGCACCTTACTTTTTTATCATTACTTGTTTGTGGTTGTCTTGGTTGTATAATACTTTTACTATTGTTCCTTCTGGCATTTTAGTAATTTCTACTGCTGATAGTGTAGTTCTTATTTCCGTATTGAATGTTTCTTCTTCTGCCAGTTTTACTTTCAGTGTGATTATGACTTCTGGGTTACTGTTGTACCTGTTTCCTGTGTCTGTTATGCTTATTATTTCTGCTTGTGCTTCTTTTCCTGTTTCTAATAATTTCTTCTCAACCATTGATTTCTTTATTCCAGGGTAGAAGAATATGAAAAAGTTAATTATTAAAACAATTAGTACAAATAATAAAATCCACCAAACACGTTTCATGAATGATTAATATCAAGGAATTATTTAAACCTTCTCACAAACATAGAACCCGCTGGTGGTTGTATATCACGAAGTGTTGGTTGCAGGACTCATAGAACCCGCTGGTGGTTGTATATCACGAAGTGTTGGTTGCAGGACTCATAGAACCCGCTGGTGGTTGTATTTAGGCTTTGCGTCAAAAGTAGTCTAGCTTCTTACTTTTTTCTTTAATCTACTATAAATTCTTTCTGCAGATCCTAAGTACAAAAGAACTTTTAGGTTTACTTTCTTTCCGGTTCTTTTAGACTCTACAATGTAATAATATACCTTGTTTTTCCTCTTATTCGCACGAATAAACATGAATATTATATGAACACTACATATTTAAATATTTATGTTATCCTATAGACTATAATACAACATATAAAAGAATAGGTAGTATGAACACTACTCTTGGTTAATGAGGGTGATAAATCGTGAGTTTAGGAGGCTTGTCCCTAAACTCAGAGAAAAGGGATTTTATAAAAGTCAAAAAAAGAGGGTAATTGAATGGAAAGAGTATACTCTCTCACAGATTAATGAGGTTAAGATATTAGACAAAATAAGAATTTTAGTGGATACTTTTGACGCAAAGACCACTAAAAATTTTGGTAGACCTTCAACCAACCCAAAAGACTTAGCTAAAGCAATTCTCGTCGCAGAACTGCTAAGTCTACCAGAAAGACAGGCTCAAGGATGGATAAATCTTCTTGCGTCAAAAGTTGGCATAAACTCAATTTTAGATGATAGAACTATCGGAAGAGCCTATAGCAAGTTAGAAGTTTTATCTATTCTAAAACAAGTTTTTGAGAAAACAAAAACTTCTAATGGGAAACTAATGGGCGACGGAACAGGACTTGAAACAACAAGAAAACAAAATTATGAAAGTGAAAAAAAGAAAACTGAGAATTATCTCGTTTCAATTGTTGACTCAAGAGAAATTGTTCAAGCATTTGAAATGAATAATAAAGAATGTCCAACAATGCATTCTTTAATAAAAAATGTTAATGGAACATCTTTATGCCTAGATGCAGGTTTTATCGATAGAGAACTGACAAGAAAAATTTCAGAATTAGGGATGAAGCCTTTCATTTTTCCAAGAAAGAATCTAAACTTAAATGGAAGCGTTTACTGGAAAAATATGTTCTTAGAACTAGTTCAAGGTACCCAAGAATGGCTTAAAGAATATCACCAAAGAAGCCACACAGAAAGCTTCCATTCTTCATTCAAAAGAAAAAATAAGCCACTAATGAAATTCAATACTTTCTCAAAAACAATACAACTAACAGCAAGAATAATAATTCACAATTTAAGAAAAGAAGATTATTATTCTAGACTAAAG
>PFDC01000172.1 GCA_002763035.1 Candidatus Pacearchaeota archaeon CG10_big_fil_rev_8_21_14_0_10_35_13
TACCTCATCATTAATAGAATAAATAATTATTTCACACTGAAGATGTGAAGATTTCCCACACCAAAAAAAAGACTCTTATCATCAAGAGAGTAACACTCAGTAAGACTTTTAAACACTATCAAACTACTGAATTTATGTATAACCCGCAAGAAACAGAAAAAGAAATACTCAAGTTTTGGGAAGAAAAAAAGATTTTTGAAAAACTTAGAGAAAAGAATAAAGGAAAGAAGAAATGGAGTTTCTTAGACGGACCAATAACCGCTAATAACCCAATGGGAGTACACCATGCATGGGGAAGAACTTACAAAGACTTATTCCAAAGATTCAAAGCAATGCAAGGACACGAACAAAGATACCAAAATGGTTTTGACTGCCAAGGACTATGGGTAGAAAGAGAAGAAGAAAAGAGCCTAGGACTAAAAGACAAGAAAGACATAGAAAATTACGGAATAAAAGAATTCGTAGAATCATGCAAGAAAAGAGTAGAAAAATATTCAAGAGTACAAACAGAACAAAGCATTAAGTTAGGAATGTGGATGGACTGGGAAAATTCTTATTACACAAATACAGATAGTAACCAACTACACAACTGGCACCTAATAAAGAAGTATCATGAAAAAGGACTAATATACAAAGGAATGGGATCAGTACCATGGTGCTGGAGATGCGGAACAGCAAGTAGTAAACATGACATAACAACGGAAGGATACAAAGAAGTAACACACAAAGGACTATTCATGCAATTCCCAATAAAAGGAAAAGACAACGAATACTTCCTAATATTCACAACAACACCATGGACTGTACCAGCAAACGTAGCAATAGCCGTTAATCCAAATGTAGAATACGTACAAATAGAAGATAAGGACGGAGTAAAGTACTGGATAGCACAGAAGAGACTAGGAGAAATAATAGGAGAATATGACATTACAATGATAAGAACAGGAACAGAATTAGAAGGAATAGAATACTACATGCCTTATGAAAGCCTAGAAAAACAAGCACCAGCAAAAGAAAAACACCAAGTAGTATTATGGGACTTAGCAACAGAAGAAGACGGCACAGGAATAGTACACATAGCACCAGGATGCGGAGCAGAAGACCATGATTTAGGAAAGAAGATAGGACTACCAGCAATATCCCCATTAGACGAAGCAGGGATATACGGAGAAGGATTCGGAGAGTTTAGCGGAAAAAAATACTCACAAGTAAACAAAGAAGTACTAGAAGACATGGAACAAAGAAGATTTGTTTATAAAATAACACCAATAAAACACAGATACCCACACTGCTGGAGATGCGGAGAAGAACTAGTATTCAGACTAGTAGACGAATGGTACATTAAATGCACTGAAGAATTTAGAAAAAAACTTAAAGAGGAAAACGAGAAAGTAAAATGGTACCCAGAATACGGAAAATTAAGACAAAACGCATGGTTTGACAACATGGGAGACTGGCTAATATCAAGAAAGAGATATTACGGAATGCCATTACCAATATGGGAATGTGAAGATGAGAAATGTAATAATTTTGATGTAATAGGAAGCATAGAAGAACTAAAAGAAAAAGCTTACAGTGAAGAAGATATAGAGAGAATCAATAATTTAGTATCAATGCACAGACCATGGATTGACGAAGTAATAACTAAGTGTGGAAAATGCGGAAGAAAAGCTAAGAGAATAATCGACGTAGGAGACGCATGGTTAGACGCAGGAATAGTACCATTCTCAACAATAGGACCATACCTAGAAGATAAGGAATACTGGAAAGAATGGTACCCTGCAGATCTTATTAGTGAAAACATGCCGGGACAAGCAAGAGGATGGTTCAACGCACTATTCTGGTCAAGTGTAATGTTAACAGGACAAGTATGCTTCAAAGAACTATTCGGTTACGAAAGCCTAAGAGATGAAAAAGGCGAAGAAATGCACAAGAGTAAAGGAAACGCAATATGGTTTGACGACGCAGTAGAAAAAGTAGGAGCAGACCCCATAAGACTACTATACTGCTTACAAGACCCAAGCCAAGAACTAAGATTTGGATATAACAACCTCAAAGAACCAAAAAATAATATGAATATCCTATACAATATGAGCAAACTAATAGAAAGAACAGAAAAAGAAATAACAATTGAAGGACTAAGAACAGAAGATAAGTGGCTGATGAGCAAACTAAACAGTCTGATAAAAACAGTAACTGAAGAAATGGAAAACTTACACCCACACCAAGCAACAAGAGCACTACAAGAATTCTGGCTAAAAGTACTAAGCAGAGGATACATACAATTAGTAAGAGATAGAATAGCAGAAAACGACGAAACAGCAAAGAAAGTACTAATGAAAACATACAACAAACTATTAAGAATGACAGCCCCAACAATACCATTCGTAACAGAAAAAGCATGGCAAGAACTAAAGAATAAAAACATAGTAGTAGAGGAAAGCGTACACCTAACAGAATGGCCTAAAGTCAACGAAAAACTGATAAGCCTAACAATAGAAAAAGAATTTGAAGAAATGTTTAAGATAATAGAAAAAGGACTAGCAGTAAGAGACAAAGAACAAATAGGACTAAAATGGCCACTAAAAAAGGCAACGATAAACACTAATAATGAGATAAGCGAAGGGATAAAAGGAATAATAATGAAACAACTAAATGTTAAAAGTATAGAAGTAAATAAAAGGGAAGAACTATCAGTAGAACTAACTACCGAAATGACCCCAGAATTAGAAGCAGAAGGATACTCAAGAGAATTATCAAGAAAAGTACAGGAAATAAGAAAAAAGAAGGGAATGGTAAAGACCGACGAGATAATACTAAGAATTTCCGCTCCTAAAGAATTATTAGAAAGAATAAGAAATAATGAAGAATTTATAAAAGACAGGACTAACAGTAAAGAAATAACAATTGAAGAAAGATTAGATGACAGCGACGGTAAAGAGGGAATTGAAATGATAAAAATCAAAAATAATGAGTTCGGAGTATTCCTTACTAAGTGACAGTAAAAAATTAGTTCTTATTAAATAGTAAAAAGAAAAAGGTTTATATACTACACGCACGATTAAATTACATGATTGTTAAAGAGGAGTTTTTGAGCAGGCTTAGAAAGATTTTTGGCCTAAACCTCTACGAGGTGAAGGTTTGGACGGCACTTCTATCTAGAGGAACATCAACAGCTGGAGAATTAAGCAATATAAGCGATGTTCCAAGAAGCAGAACTTACGACATCCTAGAAAGTCTCGAAAAGAGAGGCTTTATAGTAATGAAGCTAGGAAAACCAATAAAGTTCGTAGCTTTGAAACCAGAAGAAGTAGTAGAAAGAGCTAAGAAGAACCTTGTAAGAGAAGCCGAAGAAAGAAGCAACAGATTAGAAAAACTAAAAGGAGATGAAGTACTCGGAGAACTAAGCAGTCTATTCCATGAAGGTATTAAGTTCGTAGAACCATCAGACTTATCAGGAAGTCTTAGAGGAAGACAGAATATGTACAACCACTTAGACATGATGGTAAGGGGAGCCGAGAAGAGTGTTACTATAGTAACCACCGGCGACGGACTTAATAGAAAAGTAGAAGCACTAATGCCTTCGTTAGAAAAAGCTAAGAAAAGAGGAGTGGTAGTAAGAGTAGCAGCACAAGTCAATGAGAAAAACGCAAAGATAGCCAAAGAAATAAACAAAGTAGCAGAAGTAAGAAGCGTAGAAGGATTCAAGGCAAGATTTGTTATCATTGACGGCGAACAAATAATGTTCATGTTACTCAACGACGATGAAGTACACCCAAGTTATGACGTGGGTATCTGGTTGAGTACACCATTCTTCGCATCAGCTATGGAAAAGATGTTCGAGCTATCATGGAAGAACTTCAAACCTTTAAGTAAAGTGAAGATTAAAGGAAAAAAGTAAGAACAAGGCAGGAATCTTTCGATAAGAAAAAAAGGGGTAGCGAGTAGCGTCAAGAAATGATGATTCGTGAACCCAAATTTTATTTTTTTTATTTTTTTAATAAGTTTTTAGTTATTACCACATATTATAGATGATAGAACCTAGATTATTCTACAACCTCACCATAAGCATAATGTTCCTTAGCACCAACAATCCTAACATTAACAAATTTTCCTAAGAGCTTCTTATCAGCATTAGGAATAACAATAAGAGAATAATTATCACACCTACCAAGAAATCCAGAAACACCAAGCTTCTTACGCTTATTATCAATAAGGACTGATAGCCTCTTACCAACCAAGGAATGATAATAATCATGAGCAATACCAAGATGGAGCTCTGAAATCTTAACAGCACGAGCACGAGAAATATCCGAAGGAAGAAGTGGAAGCTTTGATGCCGGAGCAGGTTTCATAGGCCAATACTTAGAAGGATTCAACACTTGAGGACTGAGCCTCTTAACAGCACTTAATGATTTGAGAAAGTCTTCCTCAGATTCAGTAGGATAAGCAACTATTAAATCAGTAGAAAAGAAAATTTCAGGAAACCTCAACTTAAAAGAATCAATGATTAAGAAGAATTCATCAACAGAATAATTACGCATCATATCACCAAGAACTTTATCACTGCCAGACTGAATAGGGAGATGAAGAAATTTGAAAACTTTAGGATTATCATAAGCATCAAGTAATTCAGGAAGCATCGCAAGAACATGATCAGGATTCATCATACCAATACGCACGCGAAAGTTCCCAGGAAGAGCAGTAATCATGCTAAGAAGTTCCGGAAGCATGTGCTTATTATAGAGATCAATACCATAAGCACCATTATCCTGACTAGTCAACCAAATCTCCTTACAACCATTACGCAAATCATTACGAACATTATTAATAACGTCCTCTAAAGGATAAGACTTAACGTTACCCTTAGCGTACTTAGTAGCACAGAAGGAGCAATGACCAGTACAACCCTCGAGTATCTGAGTAATACCTACGAGTTTATTATTAGGAATTTTAGGAGTGTTGAGTTTCACCTCAACTTTATTATTAGGAGTAAGAAAATCATTATTATTAACAGAATTATTAAGGATATCAGTAATTAAAGAAACAATACTCTTAGTATCCCTAGTACCCAAAGGAAAAACTTTTGAGCCATGATAATCCTCAAAAAACTTCTTACGAACATTAGGCATACAACCAGCAACGATTACAGGCTTACCAGACTTAGAAAATTCTACAATCTCCTTACGAATCTTCTTCTCAACCTTCCCCTTAACAACACAAGAATTAATAACAAAGATATCAGCAAGTTCAGGATTATTAGTAACCTCCATACCAGAACTGGACAATAAGCCCTTCATAATCTCAGAATTATTATGATTAGCAGTACAACCATGAGTAATGAAATGAACGAATAATTTATCCATGAAAAGATGAAGAATTGAGGGTATAAAGAGATTTTATGAGGTGGAGTAAGACTGAACAATACCATAAGAAAAATAGAACTTGTAGTACATAAATTATAAACGATACCGCTAAGCCCATCATTAACCATTGTTTATAACTATCATAATCATAGAGTTATGAGCGTTAGCGAATTAACTTTTTAGGGCTATATTATAATTGATGAGATTAGGCACTTACCAAAGAGAATTCTACTCCTAGCCATTTAAAGATTTAAGAACTAAAGACAGATCACGAACTCTTTCATAAGGCTTAACGAAAGTTTCAGGAACCTCACGGAAAGCCCTGCCATCAGGATGAGCGTAGAGAAAGTTATTATCCCCGAGAAGATCATGATAGGAATCTCCGATACCAATAATCCTCCCAGTACCACGATTCTTACCAACAAAATCATCAAGAACTTCCATCTTTGATAAACCACTACCACAAATACCAAAACACCTGCCATCAGGGAAGAATCTTTCAAAGCCTAATAATTCAATATACTTATCGAGGGCTTCTGGAGTAGTAACGGAGATAAGTATCTGTTCATGACCAGCACCCCTAATAGCTGAAAGCACTTCAAGAGCATTAACATTAGGCTTAGTATACCCTCTAACAATATCCCAACGAGTACGATCAGAAGTCTTACACCAATCATGAAGTTTTGTTATAACCCCCTCGGAGGTTCCTAAAGGAAGTAAATCACGAAAGTATTGAGGCCAAGGTTTACCAGTACGCGCAACACAAAATGGTAAGTCCATCCTTTCAACAAAACTATAATTCTCAAGAGCAAGATTGCTTCTAATAACAACAGCCATCTCATTGCCCTCCTCGAGAGTACCATGAAGATCCCAAACAAACAACTTCCGAACCATGAGAAGCTAAGAAAATAAGTCTTTAAAAGATTTTATGAGGTGGAAGTATAGAAATGAATAAATACCCTAGAGTATTAAGAATCTTATGAGTACTATTAGCAGTGTAACCGCTGAAAGGCTTGCTAAAGAAAATTCTTTAATGACAATTTATGATTCTGATGAAGATATCGGACGAATAACAACAATGCTTACAGGAATGAAACTCCCAGAAGAAGGAATACTATTCAGAAAGATACCACACGAACAATTTGTTAGAGTTTACCCAAGCACTGATGAAGAAAAAGAACAATTTGAGAAAAGAGGGGTAGCAGTAAATTATGAATACACGATAAGAGCAATAATCTCAAGAAAAGAAGCAGAAATAAGACTAGCAAACCCAACAAGAATTCCTAAGAGATGCATTAGAAAAAGAGCCCACTGGTCTACAAGACACTTAATGGGAGAATTAGAAAGAGACCCAATGTTACTAGCACTAATAGCTGACAGTGATTCGGAAATATCATTATTAAGCAAGATGAGAACTAGAACCTCCTACGCCAATGAAGAAAGGTTCTATCAAGAAACAAGACCTTTGCTATTAATCCCAGGAACAAGAAGTAATGGAAGCAGAGATTTCCTAAATGCCTGGGAGGAACAGAATACCAAGCATAGAGCGGGAACCCCGCTATTTGGACTGTTCGATATTCGCTGGGGGATAACAAGAGAAGAATATAATAGAAGAGAGGATGATATGGACAGACTAAGAGTAAGGAAAGGGATGATACCAAGATATGAATAACTACATTTCATCAATAGTATCAATACCAAGAAGCCATAAAGAATTCTTTAAAGTAATCATGAATGCCTTAACCAACGATAAACGAAAGTTTTCTTCAGGAGAACCAATAACAGGCGAGGAATGATAAAACTCATTAAAAGACTTAGCAAGAGAATAAGAATAATTCGCTAGGATACTAGGATCAAGCTTATCATAAGAATCATCAACAACTAAAGGAAAACTTTCTAATAACTTAATAAGTGATGATTCAGAAGCGCT
Organism: Candidatus Pacearchaeota archaeon CG10_big_fil_rev_8_21_14_0_10_35_13; assembly: GCA_002763035.1. Taxonomy (GTDB): domain Archaea; phylum Nanobdellota; class Nanobdellia; order Pacearchaeales; family GW2011-AR1; genus PFDC01. The sequence continues at coordinate 7,297 of PFDC01000172.1, forward strand.
AAGAACTTTAGGAATAATAAGTTTTTTAGAAAGCTTCTTGCCAGACTTCTCTAAGATACTATTAGCACGAGCATAACTGTAGAGGAGGTAAGGACCAGTATTACCCTCGAAAGAAATCGACTCTTTAGGATTGAAAATCATATCCCTAGAAGAACCAACTTTTAATAGAAAATACTTGATAGCTGAAAGAGCAATCTTTAAAGCACGACTCTCAAGCTCCTTCTTAGAAAGTTTGTAACGAGTCTTTAATTCTTCAATAACAAGACTCTTAACCTCACTGATTAAGTCATCAGCATCAGCTACGGCACCCTCACGAGATTTAATTTTGCCATCAGGAAGATTAACCATACCATAAGAAAGATTATAATTAGAAAATTTGAATCCAAGAACCTCTAAAATCTTGAATAAGCCCTTAAAGTAATACTCCTGTTCATTACCTGTAACAATTATTGACTTGTCCATCTTATAATCATCATACTTAATATTAGAAAGTGCGATATCCTGAGTAACATAGATGCTGGTACCATCAGCACGAAGAAGAATCTTCTCACCAAGATTGTACTTTGACAAATCAACAAACACAGCACCATCATCCTTCTTCTTAAATAATCCCTTCTTAAGACCATCAAGCACTAATGACTTGCCCTTATCATAAAAATCACTCTCATAATAATTCTTATCATGCTTAATACCAAGAGTCTTAAAAGTTTCCCCCATACCATCAAAAGCCCACTTATTCATCTTCTTCCACAAAGCAACAGTTTTCTTATCACCATCCTCCCACCTCTTAAGCATTTCCTGAACCTCAACTTCTAACTGAGGATTCTTCTTAGCTTCCTGAGCAAACATTACATAAAAATCACCAATGAAATGATCAGGTTTTTTATTAGTGGAAGCAGGCGTTGCACCATTACCCCACTTCTGATAAGCAAGCATTGACTTACAAATATGAACCCCGCGATCATTATAGAGATTAGCACGAAGGACATTATTACCACGAAATTCTAGAACCCTACAAACACTCTCACCAAGGCTCATATTCCTTAGATGACCAACATGCAACGGCTTATTAGTATTAGGACTAGGAAACTCAACCATTACCTCGCCCTTATCAACAACACGCTTACCATAATCCTCGCCTTCTTTAAGGACACCAGTAATAACACCCTCAGCTAAGAGGTTATTATTAATGAAGAAATTAATGTAAGGACCGACAGCACGAACTTCAGAAATACTCTTAACTTTTGATAATTCTTTACTAATACCCAAAGATAATCCCTGAGCTATCATTTGAGGAGCCTTCTTAAGAGTCTTAGCAAGAACGAAACAAGGAAAGGCAAAGTCTCCAAGTTCCTGATTTGGAGGAACTTCTAACAAAGAATCAACTTCCTTAAAAGAAAGTTTAGTATGCTTAACCAATAAACCGATTATGTTATGCCTCATTTTTTAACACCACCAGGTAAAGTTCCGCTACTATTAAAATCTTCTTTTCTTAACATTACCCACTTCGATGAGACATTAAGAAGATGGTTTGAAGTAGAGAATTTTGAACCCCTATTCCTATCAAAATAGGTGTATAAGATTATCTCAAAAATTCTAACTTTCATCCTCTCAATAACAGGAACAAAATCAGAATCAGAAGCTATAAGTATAATCTTATTAATTCCGGGATGGTTATCTTTAATATCACACATATCGAGAATAATAAGTGCATCAACCCCTTTTTGACTAAACTCCCCCACCCCCTCACTATTGATTATTTTTCTACATCTCCCTTCTCTCAGAGTAATCCATTTCTTTCTTCGGAGCATCTTAGTCATATTCTGGTATTGTTTCATTAAAAAATCCTCTTTTTGTGTAGGGATAGGACTCTGATAAGGAGGAGCAGTATAAATGTAAAGATGTTTCAAATTCAGTCCCTCTTTAGAGCAGATATTCCTAAAAGTTTGAAGGTAGCTCTTAGGTTTACCATCCTCTTTATAAAAACGTTTTTTTACAAGTCCAAAAAAACCATCATCAACAAAGACTAAAGAATCAACCATTAGAAAAACTCCAAAAAAACTTTCAAGATAAAAAAAGAATCATCCGGCAACCCTCTCAGATCACCGGGGATCATACTCACAGTCCGAAGACTGCTACGAGTATCAGAAGTTAGAGACTTATAAACTTTACTATTACGAATAATCACCGAATCTTTCATGAAAATAAAGAACTGATGATAGTTAATAAATT
>PFDC01000043.1 GCA_002763035.1 Candidatus Pacearchaeota archaeon CG10_big_fil_rev_8_21_14_0_10_35_13
CTCTTCTTCGGAAGAGCAGTTGTCAATGAAGCAAGAAGCCATAACCTCAAAATGAAAGTTTTAGGTTATGGTAGTTCACTCATATGGTGTTATTATCTCTAAGAATAAATGGTTATTATTGTGGCTTTCATACTGGAAATTGAGCAAGGTTGTTGGTTATTAAGGTGCTATGAACTAACTCATAAAGAAAAGTAATCACTATGAACAACAACTTTATTAATGATTAACGCTTAAAATAATCATCAATGGAAAGGAGGTGTTGTAAATGAATGCAGTAGGAATTATAGCATTAATAGTAGTAATCGTCGCAGTAATAAAAATGCTAGTCTTATTAGTTAATCCTAAGAGTTGGATGAACATGGCCAAGAAGTTAGTAGTTAACCCAGTATCAAGAATTATAGCATTAATACTCGCAGGAGTAGTACTCTATTACTTAAGGATTGGGGGTATAACCATTGTGCAAATATTCGCAGTGATAGCATTCTTAGGACTAATAATATTTGTAGGATTAGCGCCACACATTGACTCACTAATAAAGAAGTATGAAAAACAGATAAAGACTGGAAGAATGTGGAAAGAAAACTGGCTATACATACTAATCTGGTTAGTGCTATTAATATGGGCTGTAAAAGAAATGTTCTTCTAAAGAACAAAAAATAATTTTATTTTTTATTTTTTTAATCTGCGAGATTTTGGTACGAAGTTAGTGATGCGGTTGTTAGAAAGTTTACCGCAACCAATAATCATATCGTTAGAATTCTTAAGAACAAAAAAACCCTTCATGTTCTCATAAGACTTAATCTGTTCATCAGTAAGTAGAACTTCATGACCCATCAACCACTCCTTAGACTGACGATCATCAGCAAGAAAAATACTTTTAGTAATCACATCCTTGAAGAGATTAGCAGCATCATGAGAAAGACGGACACCATCCTTCTCTAACTTACAAATATAAAGTCCAAGAAACTCAAGACGCAAATTCTTATTAAGAAGATTAAGAACCTCAGGAGTGATATCCTTAGATAATAACCTAACCTTATCCTTACCACCCATAGTTAATAACCCAGAAACATCTGACTCCTTAATACCATAAGTATCATTAAGAGAAGAAAATAATTCCTCCCTGTCCTTGGAATTAAGAATTCTAAAATTAAGCATTTTTAATACCATTAAGAAATTTAGTACTATTATCATAAATACAAAAAGAATTGAGGGACTTAAATGATGGATGATTACTGAAGAGTTGAACAAGGTTGCAAGTTGTATTAGATAATGGATCATAGTTATGCGTTATCATTTCTTCCACCCCACATTTTTATTATCAGAATTCTTCTTTATTAAAGAAACAAAAAAACCCTCAGTATTATTATCATGAGGGTAAACTCTAGCACAATACTTTAAAGAAGGATGAAACTCAACACCACCCCACTCAGTGATTCCAGGACGAGTCTTTAGAGGAAGATTAAAAGGAACAAGCTCAACATCAAAATTATTAAGAAGATAATTAACAACAACTTCATTCTCCTCAGGACCATGAGTACACGTAGAATAAACCATCAAACCACCAACCTTCAATAAACGAAGAGCAGACTCAGCAATCATCATCTGACGCTTAGAAAAACTCTCAATAGCCTTAAGACTCCAAGAACCAGCAGAAGAAGGAGAACTGCGGAGCGTACCCTCACCAGTACAAGGAACATCAGCAAGAACCTTATCAAAACGCAAATCACTACGATTAGCAAGTTTGTTACCAAGCATCAAACCATCCTCACGAGAAACAATAGTATTCACCACACCACACCTCTCAAGATTACTCGCAAGCACCTTAATCCTACCTAAGGAATTATCATTAGCAAGAATCATACCAGAATTATCCATAAGGGCAGCAGCCTGAGTAGTCTTAGAACCAGGAGCAGCACAACAATCAAAAAACTTTTCTCCAGGTTGAGGCTTAAGAGCAAGAAGAGGAAGCATGGAAGAGATTTCCTGAACATAATAATAACCAAGCAAGTGCTCCTCAGCCCTACCAATCTCTCCTGGTTGAAGATCATTAAGAATAATCATGATTTCAGGATTATCAGGAGAATACTGATGAATCTTCCAACCCTTGGATTCCAACTTCTTCTTAAGAGCATCAGGAGTAATCTTTAGAGTATTACAACGAATAGAATTAAGAGGATGAGTAGAAATACACAAGCGAAACTTTTGATAATCATCCTTATCACCATTAAGAAGCTTGAGCATACGCTCCTCAAATTCAGGCTTAATATCATTAGCAACCCTATCATCAAAAGTCATGAAACAAGAAGAAAAGAAGGGTTAATAAGATTAATGTATCCTTTCATTAATAACAGGAAGATTTTAATACTACTAAGTGTTACTATGTAGTATGGAGAATATTAGCTTAAAATTAGAAAGAAAGTTCTTAGAAGCAATAAATAAGGTTATGAAGAAACATAATTATATGACTAAGGCAGAATTTATCAGAGAATCAATAAGAGATAAGATTCAGAAGCTTGAAGAAAAAGAAATACTCGAAGACAAGGATGTGATGGCTCAAATAAAGGAAAGTGAGAAAAATAGAAAGAAAGGAAAGAGCTGGGAACTCAAATACTAATAAATCTTATGGGTTCCAACCGCGTCAAGGCTTAAAACCTTTTTGTTCTCATCAATAACATAAATGAGCCTTATATTGGAACCTAACCAACAAGCCCACTTCCCGGAAAGCTTTCCATGAAGTTTATGAGCCCCATTACTTTTATGAGGATCACCCTTTAACTTTTCAAGTTTATTAATAATATCTTTCCTTAGAGAAATGTACTGCTTAATTCTTTTTTCAACTTTCTTACTTGAAACCTCTATTTTATACATTAAAATATTAAAGCGAATACTTATTTATGCTTATCGAAATATCAGAACAACTTCTTCTGACTAACACCAGCAATTAATTCATCAATCTTAATATTGAATACTTGGAAGATATTCTCAACGGCAGGAAGGACCTGATTATTAAGATAATAATCCTTATCATAAGGTCTACTATCATTAGGAAGAGCAACCCTATCACCAATCCTCTTAGAACCCTTGGCTGGCTTACCCTTAGAATTAAGTTCAGGCTGAGTAATGAAATACTCCATTAGAGCACCAGGATCAACAGGCAAACCAGCATCAACCATCAATTTAGCAGCAACAACATGAGGACCCAAGGACTTATACTCCTTAATGGATTTCTTAAGCTGAGTCTTAATAATAATTTCCTTCAAAGAAACCTTACCATCCTTTAACTTCTTAATAACCTCCTTAGTATGAGCAAGAGCCCTAACATGATTACCATCAGAGAGAATCATACGAAGAATATCATTCTGCAATTCCCTAGCAAGAAGACACCAATCACGACGAACAGTCTCAAAACCACGAATCTTAAGCTTACCAGAATTATTCATTAAAGCATACTTCTTCTTAGCACCCAACTCACCACCCCTCGTAGTAACCCACAAACCACGAGAATAAAAATCTTCTAAATCAAGCTCCATAATCCCAGGGAGAGACTTATTAATTATTGTGAGGAAATCAAGAGCTTCCTTATGAGGCTTTTTGTTAAGAGAAAACATAATACTATCAGTATCCCCATAGATTGGTGTTAAGCCAAACTTTTCAGCCTTAGAGATTACCTCCTTAATAAAATCCCTACTAATCGCTGTAGTAGAAGCAGAAGCCTCAGGACAATAATACCTAGCACCAAAAAATCCCTGATAACCATAAGCCGCATTAGCTAGAAGCTTATAAGCATTAGAACGAGCCTTAATAATAGGATCATCAGGAGAATTCTTAAGATGAGTCTTGAACTTCTTCCTTAAAAGAATAATCTCTTCCAAGAGTTGAGGAAAGAATCCCTTAGTCTTAGAAAAATAATAATCCTTATTCTTATCGATGGAGACGGTTAATGAATCCTTAGACCTCTTAGGAAGAATTGTAGAACGAGAAAGATTAAAAGAAGAAATGATGCTAGGCCAATAACTAGTAAAATCAAAAACTGCCAAGTCCTCATACAAACCAGGAGTAGGCTGAAGAACAAAAGCACCAACATAAGAATCCCTACCTCTCCTAGAAGAAATTTCCTCATGGATAGGACGCTTCTCAATAATCTCATTAAAACGATGAAGATTAGAAACAATGAAATCCTCAACATGAGTAGACATACCATCACGAGAAACCTCAAACAAAGGCTTCTTCATAATCCTAGAAAACTCTAAGAGATCAGGAAGAAACTTATTAAAGAGCTTGAGGGTGAGTACTGAATCCTTAAGATTATACTTAAAAAATTCTAACCAATCATCAGGAGTGAGCTTTGAAGAAGGTCTAATGACGAAATCATGCTTCTTCTCACCAAGAAGTTCTGAAGAAATCTCATTAAGAGTAAGAGTCTCAGACTGAAGATACTGAGAATAATTAACTGCGATGAAACGATGAATATCAACATGAGGAATACCCTCAATACGAACATGACGATTCTTACCACCAGAAAACTTCAAACCATTAACAGAAGTATCAAGACTAAGACTTAATGAAACACCAAGCTTCTCAGAACGTGAACGAATATAAGGCAAATCAAAAGAATCAGAAAAGAATCCCGTAATGACATCAGGACTTAACTTATTAATAATATTAACGAATTCCTCAAGCATGGACTTTTCTGAACTGAAAGACTCAACAAACTTAAGCTTCTTAGCACTTGCAGGAGACTTCCAAGTAATAACTTTCTCAAAACCTTCAGAAACTAAAGAAATCATAGTAATCTTACCCTTACCAATCTCTAAATCATCAGACTCGATATCAATAGCAAGAACCTTAGGAGCAAAAGAATCCTTAACAGAAGAATCATTAACTAAAGAAAACTCTTCAGCAAGAAACACCAAGTCAACATTTAACGAAGAAGCAATACCACCAAGATTCTCAGAACTAGGAACATCCCTATCGCCAAGAACCTTACCGGAAACATCATACCAACGAAGAGGGGTAATATTCTTATCAAGAAGATACTTATGAACCGTATTAATGTCATGCTCTCTACGCTTAATTATACCCTTAATGTTAAGGTTATCAGCAAACTTTTGTGAATCCTTATAATTACTCAAAAAAATCTTTAACGCCTTAACATTCCTACCAAGAAAACTCTTATCAAAGAAACACCAAGTCAACATTTAACGAAGAAGCAATACCACCAAGATTCTCAGAACTAGGAACATCCCTATCGCCAAGAACCTTACCGGAAACATCATACCAACGAAGAGGGGTAATATTCTTATCAAGAAGATACTTATGAACCGTATTAATGTCATGCTCTCTACGCTTAATTATACCCTTAATGTTAAGGTTATCAGCAAACTTTTGTGAATCCTTATAATTACTCAAAAAAATCTTTAACGCCTTAACATTCCTACCAAGAAAACTCTTATCATGAACCTCGACATTCAAAACCTTAGAAATCCTGCCGGCTGATGAATCAATAGTAATCTTAGAAACCTTAGAAATAATCCTCTCAATATCAGAATCCTTAAGCTTCTTATCAAGGATTGCCCAAATGAAAGGATTAAAAGAATCAATAACACAAACCCTCAAACCCTTAGAATCACGACCATACAACTTAATAAAATTCTTACCATCATAATCAAAAGACGAAAAATCTATAGGGATAAACTTAAGATTCATAAAAAAAATAAGTAGTGAAGTATTATAAGACTAACTCCTCAAGG
>PFDC01000149.1 GCA_002763035.1 Candidatus Pacearchaeota archaeon CG10_big_fil_rev_8_21_14_0_10_35_13
CTGAGAGGGTTGTTAGTTATCTTAAGGATAAGTTCCCTACGGAGTATGGTGATGATGATATTGCTGCTCATCATTCTTCTTTGAGTAAGGATTTGCGTTTTAGTATTGAGGAGAATTTGCGTGATGGTAAGTTGAAGGTTGTTGTTTGTATAGACGGCAATACAGAGATATTGTTGGATGATGGTTCTTACAGAAAAATTAAGGATTTGAAAGAAGGGTATGTTCAAACAATTAATAAAGAATTAAGATTATCATCTAATAATGTTATCTCTAAAACCTCAACTACCCAAAGAAAAACAATAATACTAAAGAGCAATCTTGGCAGAGAGATAAGATGTACTCCAGAGCATAAATTTCTTAGCATTAATAGTAGCGGTGATGTTGTATGGAAGGAGGCAAGACATTTCAAAAAGAAGGATACTATAGGAATTGTAAGAGCGATAAACAGTTCAGAAATCATAAGAGATGATTTCGATATTTTTCTATATAATAATTATCCAGATGATGGATTCTTAAAAATAAACAATGATTTTCTTGATCTACTAAAAACATTAATAAAGGAGAAACATAAGAGCATAAAATCTTATCATAAAAGCTTAGGGTTATCAATTGGGTATTCAACATTTACACATGCTTTGAATGGAAAGTTCTTGTTGAAAGTTGAATGTTATAGAAGATTATTAAAAGATCTTGAAATCAATAATAACGTCGCAGTAAAGAATATTATTGGAGTTTCATCAGGCAAGAGTGTTATGCCAAGACCTAGTCTTAACAAAGAATTTATCAGGATTATAGGTTTCATGCTTGCTGAGGGATACATATCAAGTAGGTCATTATTTATTTCAAATAAGAACGAGAAAGTTCTTGAATTTTATTCAGACATTATAGAGAGATTATCTGGAAAAACGGTTGGTAAGAAACTTGGTTCTACAGGAACACCTATTCTTATATGGGAATCCGTATTCATGGCGAGATTACTTAAGAATATCGGATTCCATCGGGGGAGAAAAGCAAGAATAATAAAACTCCCAGAGATTATCTTAAGGTTACCAGAAGAATATCTAATTGAGTTCCTTTCTGCTTGCTGGGACGGTGATGGTTTTATTGAAAAAAAAGAGAACGGAAGGGTCTATTCAGCTGGATACTGTACAACAAGTAGGGAATTCGCTAACGATATATCAAACCTTTTATTAAGATTAGGGATTATGTCATCTGTAAGAAAAAGGTATCATGATGAGATTCAAGAACATCTCGGCAGGAAGATTATAAAAAAAGGATATTTTTACACCGTTTCATTACTTGGCGGAGAACACCTGCGGAGATTTGCTGAGAAGGCAAACTTTGTTAGAGACAATCTTAAAATCTTGAAAAGTGTTTTAGATTTAAATGGATACTGCAATATCGATGTAATACCAAATATTGGAATGAAGCTTAAAAAGTTAAGAGTTATGGAAGGGATATCGGCTTATAATATGCAAAAATTCCATGGTCTCAATCCTGGGAGATATGAAACTGGTGGACGTAGCATAACGAGGAATCAGCTTAAAAGGTTGCTCAAAATTTATAAAAACAAGGACAGTACCTTAGAGTATCTCTCTAAATCAGATATCTTTTGGGATAGAATTAAAGAACTGAATAGTTCAGAAGAAGAAACTGTTTATAATATAGAGATAGAAACAGATCATAATTATATCGCTAATTCGTTCATCACAAAAAATTGTTCTACTTCTTTGGAGTTAGGTATTGATATTGGTTTTATTGATTTAGTTATAATGCTTGGTAGTCCTAAGGCTTCTTCAAGGGCTACTCAAAGGTTGGGTAGGTCCGGCCATAAGCTTCATGATGTTGCTAAGGGACGTTTTATCATTACTGATCGTGATGATCTTGTTGAGTGTTCTGTTATTCAGAAGGAGATGATTGATGGAAGAATTGATAAGATTCAGTTTCCTCATAATGCTCTTGATGTTCTTTCTCAACATATTTATGGTATGGCTATTCATAAGGTTTGGGATATTGATGAAATTTTAGGTGTTATTCGTAAGAGTTATTGTTATCAGGGTCTTTCTAAGGATGATTTTTTTAGTGTTATTAGTTATCTTAGTGGTGATTATAGTCTTGAGAAGTCTTATGTTTATGGTAAGATTTGGTATGATGAGGTTGAGCGGAAGATTGGTAAGCGTGGTAAGATGGCAAGAGTTATTTATCTTACTAATATTGGCACTATTCCTGAAGAGTCATTTATTACTGTTAAGATGTCTCCTTCTGGTGTGAAGATTGGTGTTATTGATGAGTCGTTTATTGAGCGTATGAAGAAGGGTGATGTTTTTGTTCTTGGTGGTTCTAAGTATCAGTACATGTATACTAAGGGTATGAATCTCTATGTTAAGTCTGCTGTTCATCGTAATCCTACTATTCCTTCATGGTTTTCTGAGATGCTTCCTTTAAGTTTTGATACTGCTCTTGAGATTTCTAAGCTTCGTATGATGTTGAGGGAGAGGTTTGAGAAGAAGGTTAAGAAGAAGGAAATGATTACTTTCCTTAAGGATTATTTGTATACTTCTGAGCATATTGCTGGGGTGATTTATGAGTATTTTCTTCAGCAGTTTAGTTATTCTGTGATTCCTGATTCTAAGAATATTCTTGTTGAGCGTTATCATGATTCTAAGCTTAATAAGAATTATCTTCTCTTTCATTCGATGTATGGTCGTCGTGTTAATGATGCCTTAAGCCGGGCGTTAGGTTTTCTTATTAGTAAAGCTGCTAAGAAGCGTGATGTTGAGTTGGGTATTAGTGATAGGGGCTTTTATATTGCTGGTGAGGTTCTTCCTTTAGAGAAGGCTCTCAAGGAGCTTACTTCTGATAATCTTAAGCTTATTGTTGAAGAGGCTGTTGAGAAGACTGATATTCTTACTCGTCGTTTTCGTCATTGTGCTACTCGTTCTTTGATGATTCTTCGTATGTATAAGGGTCAGTCTAAGTCTGTTAAGAAGCAGCAGATGAAGAGTCATTTTCTTATAGCTGCTGTTAAGAAAATTTCTCGTGATTTTCCTATACTTAAGGAGGCTAAGCGTGAGGTTCTTGAGGATTTAATGGATGTTATTAATGCTAAGAAGGTTCTTGAGGAAGTTTCTAGTGGTAGGATTAAGATTACTATTCGTGATACTGATCTTCCTAGTCCTTTTGCTCTAGGTCTAATACTCCAGGGTCATACTGATCTTATTCGTATGGAGGACAGGCAGGATTTTCTTAGGCGTATGCACAAGATTTATATTAGTGAGATTAAGAAGAAGTCTGGTATGAGTGATTATGATAGTTATCTTAATGAGTATTATAATGATTCTGAGGGGGTTAAGAATGAAGAGTAGTGACTTCCTTCCCACCTTAATGGTTGCTCATTCCTTCGCAATCTGTCTACGGCGGAGTGGGGCTTCCATCAGAATATTATCATCCTATAGAAACAACTAATTGCTCAATGTCCAACAAAACCATTATAATAAGGATTATCGAGGTAGTAATTTATCATTAATTGAATAGGCAATTATTCCTCGCCCTCATCCACACACTAGAGATATGTAAATTTCACACTCCATACTTAATTAACCACTAGCCAGTGACAATTAACCAAAAGGTTTATATACTTCCTTAGTCTAGATATTTTATGGAATCTTATTATGATATGGATGCTGGCACTTGTTATGGTGTGTTAGAAGGTTGTGAACGCTCTGTCAAACTGTCTAGGGAGGATGTTAATGCTAGAGAAGCTTTTCTTGAGTCTAGAGGTAGTACCGATCGTTCTAGGCCTAGAAGGAATGAAATGGAGAGGATTCTTTCTAGAGAAGATGTTCGTGGTAGAGAAACCCCTGATCATCGTAAACATTCATTTTTCTGTGAAACCCCGGAATTTGTTGCTTTAGCTTCCCGTATTGAAAATTGTGTAGAGGATATCGTTTTAGATAATGGCAATAATCCTCTAAGAGATTATGACATGAGGAAGGTTGGTTCTATTAATCTTATCAAGGGTCTTGTCAGGAAGGGTTCTAGAGATACGATGATACCTCCAAGGTATGAAATTAATATTTCTCTTAAGCCTAGGGATAGTTCAGAGGATAGTCCTCTTTATCTCGCTAGCATTGATATTGAACAAACAGATGTTCTTAGGAAAGGTGAGTATGTAGCAGGTTTCGAGTTGGTTACTCGTTGTAGGGGCGTTCCAGAATTTTCCCAAGTTCTTATGGATTATATCAGGAAATCTTATGTTGATGTTATGGAAAATTATGATCAGTTATCAGATAGTGAATCTGATTCTAGGAGTTTATAAGATGCCTTATGATCCTCAAAGAGATGCTGTTGGTGAAAAACCTGACATCACAGTTTCTTCTCTAGCTTTAAGGAAGTATTTTTCATCATATCACAGGAGTTCCCGTGGAGTATTAGGTTTTAGTCGAATAGAATTTCTTAAAAATGCTTCAAGAACTTTGCTTTCTAGTTGGGTGCCTTTGGTGCTTGCAGGTCCAAGTGATTATTCAAGTGTTGAGGAGGTAATCGCAGATTCAAGTAACAAAGGTAGAACAAGATACTCATTTTTCTTTGGTTATCAGGGGACTACAACACAGGTTAAGGTCTTAGCAAATGATGATGGAGTTATGATTTGGGTTCCTGGGAGTGCTAATAGGTGTTCTCAATTAAGAGATTATCTTACTGAGAAGTTTAATGGTCTTGAAGAAGAACTTAATAATAGTCTTAATTCATTAATTACTCAATAATAGTTTATTAATAAGTTTACTTCTGACATTAATTGTTTTTCTGGGCATGATAATTCTATGAACTCTCTGGAGTATTCTTTGTTCTCTACAATCATTAATTCACAACCGTATAATGATAAAGTACTACCTCAATAATCTTTATTCTATTTTGGGTTAATACCCCGCATTTTGTTTGTCCTATCATCCCATGTTCTAATTAACCACTAGCCAGTGACAATTAACCAAAAGGTTTATATACTTGTTTTAACTATACATTTTATGGAACAAAGATATAATACGGGTACTCATAGAGGTTATGAATGGAACGTTAATCCAAAAGGAGTTAAGTCTGAAGAAATCCCGTATAGAAGAGTTTCAAAGGGTGAAGGATCTGATATACGCAATCCAGAAGAAGGGGCTATTAAGGGAATTCGTGAAGCTTTAGAAAACTTAGTTATTGATAATTATGAAAGACTCTATGATGCCGGGCGCAAGATTGTTCTTAAGCCAACCATAGATTCTAGAGAAATTGACTGGCAAACTAGGATTCCTCTTGAAGTTTATAATCCTGACAAAACATTAAGGAATAAAGCACAGGTCGTGACGGATTTTAATAAGCGCGGGAGATGTCTGAGAGTTTATGTTATGACCGACGAGCCTAAAGAGCCCGGACATCCTCAGGAGTTGATGAGTTTACTTAAGAGTTATGTTGGTGAATACTTGGGATCACTAGGACAAGCACGCGAGGTTGTTAGTGATTAGGTTCTTTCTACAGATCCTTTTAGCAGATAATCTAACACTAAATTATTAAACCAAAGATAATTACACCATTCTTTAGTAATAACAAATACATAGGTTTTTATACTCTTTTTGTTTTATTATCCTCAGGAGTACAATATTATGGTTGATAAACAAGTTGATAAGATTAAAGGTGCTTTTCTAGGCTTTGCTATTGGCGATGCTTTAGGCGCCCATAATGAGTTTACCACAAATTACACCCCAATTTCAGGTTATAAACCTTCTCCGAGAAAGGGTCTTCAAGCAGGTCAGTATACTGATGATACTCAACATCTAATTCTTGGTGCCGATTCCTTATTAGCCTATGATGGTCGTCTTAATCTTGATGACATTTCTGACAGGTTAATTAGTTGGTATAATTCTGGTGAGGCTAGGTCTATGGGCCACACTACTAGAACGACTATTAATAATCTTCAGTCTGGCGAGTCCCCATTAAGGTCTGGTGTTAATCATCCTAAAGCTTGTGGTTCTTTAGGTTTAGCCAGGTTTATTCCTTTTTCTTTATTGTCTGCGTTGCGTAGTTATCGCCATAAACTTTCTAGAGGTGATATCAAGAGGATTTTAGGTGTGACTCATGCTCATAAAGATGTTTATCATATGGGCGATTTAGTTAATTATTTCATTCAGGAGATTACTCATGGTAAATCTCCATTAAACACTGCTAAAATGATCCTTTCTGAGAATGAGTTCCTTAATAAGAGGATTAGAGGTCGGTTAGATGATGCGGTTTCTCTTTCTGAGGGCAGTATTCCCCAAAACGAAGCTATTGATCATTTAGGCAATGGGGGTTTTGTTGAGGATGTTGTTTTTTCTTCATTATTCAGTGCTTTTAGAGGTAAGGATTTCAGAGCTTCTGTTTTATGCGCGGCTAATGGTGGTGGCGATAGTGATTCACGTGCTGCTCTTACTGGTTTATTTTGTGGTCTTGATTCAGGATTGTCTAGTATCCCCGAAGGTTTAGTTTCTGGTTTGGAAGGTTCTGTTGATTTAGAGTCTAAAGCTAACAGCCTTTATTTGCTTAGTACTAACCAAAAGTAAGTTTTTTGTTTTTCTAATGGAGTTAGTACGCTCAAAAATCATCATTAAAATTTTTTATGCTCCTTAGCTTGTTGCGTAACTAACGAAGTGAGTAGGAGGATTTTTTATTTCTTCTTCACTACTTTTATTAGTGGCACTTTGTCTGTAATTAAGATGTTTTGGTAGTTCCCGTAACCTTCTAGTTCTGCTCCTTTTTCTATAACGAAGATTATTAGTGTTCTTTGTCTTGGTGCTTCATCAATTCCGTACTTGTCTCTCAGGTAGTTCTGTCTTTGTTGCCAACCCCATGATGGGTTTAGTGTTCCTTCTTTTGTTAGGTATTTATCTTTTATTAGCCTAGTCAGAGGGATTATTGAGAATAACGGTCCTCTTGCAGGATTTACTCTTCTTTCATCAAATGGTAAGAATCCTACTTCTCCTTCTTCAGGCCATCCAGTATTTTTTTCTATTTCAAAACGTACAAATTGTGTCTTTAAGAAGGTTTTATCATCTGCTTCTTCTATTCTTAATGGGTTCATGTATTCTTCTTCTTTTTGTTGTGCTTCAAACATTATTTGGTACTGTTCAAGGTACGATTCTAAGTTTTCATAGCCTTCTAATAGTTCACTTATGAAACTTTTGTAATATACTTTTTCTAATGTGTCTTCTGAGCTAGAATATAGTTTTAGCAAATCTATTAAGAATCTGATTCTTAATTCTTCTCTTAATTCTGGGTCTGATGCTAAGTCACGTATTTCTTCTATACTGAATGCTTGTCCGTCTTGTAAGTCCATTATATACGGTTTTCCCCCTCTCATTTCCATTATGGTTTTTGCGCTTGTAAGGCTTTCTGTATCGCAGGCTGCTGGGCTTAGGTAAGTTTCTTTTTTTATTCCTAAAGTTATTAGTATTTTCTCAAATAAGCTATTTGTTGGCGGACTCTTACTCATTCTTGTTTTGCACCATTCTTCATGGTCTTTTATTGCTCCATTAATTATTTCTGTTTCTTCTTCATTAAATGTTTGTGTCATTCCTTCTTCTTCTAATAATCCCATAAAATCTTCGTAGGTTGTTATTTCTTCCCCTAATAGTACATCTACATCTCCGTTTGTTGTTTTTATTGTTATTATCATCCCTTCTTCTGTTGCTGTTGCTGTGACCCTATTTTCACTAACTACATTCACAGTTTTGGGGGATATTAATGGTTTGGGCAAAGCCCCAAATTCTTCACCGTAATATTCTCTAGGTTTTGTCTTTTGTATTGTCTTTTGTAAATTAAAATTATTATCCATATAATCTTGTAGGGTAAATATATATGACTTGCCAGCTTTTGCATCATCAATATTAACTCCCCTTTTTAAGTCTCCATTTGTATCTTCTAATAAATCCTCCTCAATAATATCTAATTTTTTAGAATCAATACCATAAATCTCATAACCAAGCGGATTAGCCTTCCTCACCCATCCTTTATCTAAAAGACATACAAGAGATAAATATAGGTCATCAAATTCTTTTTCAGTTTCATACCCTGCAGCAACAAGTAATCTTTCATGGACAAACATATCAAAAGTTCCAGTAGGCGTTGAGCCAACAACAATTTTTTTACCATCTGGAGAAATCCAACCCTTCTTTATAGTCTCACCATATAAAACATTTTCTCTCTCAAGATTCTTATGAACTTGTTCAAGTTCCTTCCTTTCATACTCTTTTTTAGCTTTTTCCAAAAGTGAAGTTCTCTCAGCAGAGGAAATGTCTATTAGTGCTTCATCAATTGTTCTTTTTTCAAATTCAGTTCCATAAGTAGAATAGTAATACAAGCTAACATAAAACTTAACACTATCAGAAGAACTAAGACTTGCAAGTTTCTCTGTTCCACCCAGTGCCATAATTGAAAAATCATTTATACTTAATACATCAGTTTCTGCTTCGGAAACCAATTCTTTCTCCTCTTCCGCGAATCCTTCTTGTTCGTTGTATTGTTTTTGTGATTCAGAGATTATTCCTTTGACTTCTTCACTTAGTGTTAGTTCGTGTTCTTTAAAATCTATTTTTGCTATTCGGTATTTCCCTTCATTTAGTTCTTTTCCTGTTATCATTATTACTTCTGCTAATGCATAGAAGTTCTCTCTTAACAAGTCTGCTACATAATAAGGCACATCCCCGATTAGTTCGTTGTAAAAACTGATAATTTCTCCGTTTAATCGGTCATACATTACTCCTACTTTAATTGCCTCTTCACCTTCGTAAGTAGTTTTTTCTCCCTGGACTGCTAGTTCTCCGATAGTCGCTCTTTTTAAACTTCCAGCTTTTTCTTCTTCAGCAGCCATTAATTCAAGGTTATTCTTAATTATTACTTCTCTTGGCTTATTGCCTAATTCTTCGTGGAAGACTATCGCTTTTTGGTCTCCCTTGATAATCCTCTCAGAATATTCTATTAATAAGTTAACATCCACTCGAAGATATGTTACGCTTAGGATTTTTATTCTTGTTTCATCCTCATAAACTATTGCGAATAATGATCCTTCATTCATTTCCTCGATTTCTTGTAGTCCTGTATCTGTTAGTTTGTTTGAGTAGTCTCTCAATAGTTCTTCTCGGGTCTTAATATTAGCTGTTCGTTCTATTTCTTGGGTGATATCTTTGACGTTAGCTCTTACGTCTTCTCCCACTGAGCCCAACATTTTTAGATATTGCTCCGAATGTCTGCTGCTTACTTGGAATATCAGTTTCTCTGCCCCTTTCTTTTCAGCAGCTATTCCTGCTGCATTAAAAATTTTGAACATTTCTCGTGGTCCTAAACTTTTCCCAACTGCTCTTACTGCTATTCTTCCTACTTCAAGAACGTTATC
Source organism: Candidatus Pacearchaeota archaeon CG10_big_fil_rev_8_21_14_0_10_35_13 (assembly GCA_002763035.1). GTDB lineage: Archaea > Nanobdellota > Nanobdellia > Pacearchaeales > GW2011-AR1 > PFDC01. Next base: position 9,407 of record PFDC01000149.1, read on the forward strand.
ACCAGTCTTTTCTTGGTAATATTTTGATAATTCACTTTCGAACACAGCTAGTGTTCCTTTAATGCCTTCTGAGTCGCTTAGAGTTATTACATTAGCGTTGCCTTTTAATAGTGCTACTGCGTCAGCAGCACTGCTTGCATAAGATTCTAGTCCTTCATTCTGGAAGTTAGGATTTCCGAGATCACCTGTGCTATATGCTTTAAGAACAACTCGTGCAGCACCCCTTATTGTCGGTCCAGGCTTAGGGCTGACCCCTTCATTGTCACCTAAGTCCGCAATTGTTCTTAAGTTGCATAATGAGTCTGCTAAACTAGCTCCGGAGGATAGCTGAACGACCCCTTTGTTTTTTCCGGTAATCTTATTGAAGAAGCGGCTTATTAGCCCTTCTTCTAATGGAGGGCTTGCCATTATTGTCTTCTTGCATCTTTCTTGATTCTGGATGATTATTTTTTTGAGTAATGTTAATTCTTGTTCAGAAAATTCGATGTCGTATCCTTCATGGATTAACACTTCTTTGAAGTCATAAACGGTCTGCACATCAGTTCCTAATAATACTCTTATAACTTTATTTTGATCTACTGAGAATGTTACTAGGGGTCCTTCAATAGAAGTTTCTGATTGAACATTTGTTCCTTTACTAACGAACATTTTTTTCCAGATAATGTTATAGTTACCAAAACTGTCAGTCTCAACTCTCGAAGGGTAGTATCCTTGTTTAATCATTAATTTCCCGGCAGGATAATTCTTAGCTGCACGAATGTATAATTCTTGCCTGTCAAACTCTGTCAGCTCTTCTATTGTCTCCCTGGGGTATTCTTCTTCTAGCGATTTCTTAACGTATCGTTCAAATAATGATTTGTCATAATCGTTTAAATCGCTCACAACAGAATCTACGTCTGCAAATAATCCTTTGCTCGGCAAGGTATCGCTTAGATCGGGTTCAATTCCGAAAGCTATATCGTATAGTCTTGATTCTGCGCTTAAACTTCTAAGGTCTATTCCTGTAGTACTTCTATCGTATATCTCTGTGCTTATGTACCCTGTAATTAACCCTTCATTATCCCTGTACCTGTTAATAACTACACGGCCGATGATTCTGCCAGTTTTAGAGTCTGATAGTTCTATTAGTATGTTCTCATCATCCAAAATGGATGTTTCAGACCACCTAACTTTCACATTAGCTTTTGTTACAACTTCACTTTCTATTACCTGTTCTATTTCTTTTCCTACTTGTGCTAAGACTTGTGTTGGTGTTAATATTAGCATGTTAGCGTTTTCTGGCCCTCCTGCTACATGGAAGAGGTATTTCTCATTACCTTCACTTCCTTCAACTTTACCACTATAGACTACATTGCCATAACTAATAAAATTATATTCCGCTCCTACTTTTAATCTTGAGAATGTTGTTGGCAAAACAGTAACACAGTTATCATCAGATGATAGTACTAATGGTGCGATTAAGATGAAAATTAAAGCTACTGCTACTATTACCATAACACTTTTTTTGTTGATTATAACATTCTTAGTTTGGTTTATTTTTTGCATAGTAATATCTGAGTTGTCATCCCTCCAGTTAATTTTTCTACGTTCGCAGGACCTGATTGTTCTATTGAAATTCCTGCTGAGTCAAATAATCCTTTCATAAAGGCATCAAAACCATCTCCTGAACCTCCGCTATTATAAGCATCAGTTCCTAGTTGTATAATTATTTCATCTCCGCTTTCTGTGGTTATTGTCATTATGCCTGCTCCATCTCCTGAAATGGTTACTTCTGCTATCTTCTCATCAGAGTTTTCTGTTATCTTCTCATTAGGATTTGTTTCTATTGTTGATGTTTCGCTAATGTGTGCGTCTTTCATTAATAATTCGTAGAAGAGTTTTTGTCCTTCTTCTTCAGTTGTTAATGGTCCGCTGTTACCAAGTCTTTCAATTAATTCTGCGAATGATTCTCCTTTTTGTGCTTGAACTCCAGAGCCCATAGGTCTTTGCATTAGTTCAGCGACTATCTCATCACCAGTAACTTTCTCAAAGGTTATTTCTTCACCACCTTGTAGTCTTACGTTTGTTCCAGAATTTAAGTTAAATGCTTTTGTATTAATTCTTGGGCATGCAATGGTTGCCCCTGTTATTCCTTTATCAATGCTAATTACTGCTCCTGAAACTCCTGCAGGGGTACATTCTTCCATCTCAGCCATTAATGCTTCTATTTCTTTAAAGTCTTCATCAGTAAAGAATTCTGTGTTTAACTCATTACCTTCTCCTGTTTGTTGGTTAATGCTTTCTACAAAGTTTTCAACACTTGAGGTCACTACTCCTACTCCTACTTTTACGAACATTATGCTTCCTCCTTGTCTTATACTGACTATGGTAGTTCCTGTAACGTATATTTCTCCTTCAATATTCATGCCTATTTTAATAGTTCCTGCTTGGTTCGCTCCAATTTCGCTAACAATTACTGCTGTTCCTGGTGAATTGATTACTGGGGAGATTTCTATTGTTGCTTTGTTTGATACTTGTACGTTTCTTACTTCTATTTGGTTAGCAAATTGTATTAGTGCATCTGCCTTAACATATTTATTGCCTTTTACTTTTGAGATTATGTTTTGTAGTAATAACTTACCTTGGGGATTATCTGATAGGAGTGCTAATTTTTGTAATGGGTCATTAATCTTTGTCCCTGGGAGCATATTATTCTTTATTTCTCCTGCTAATAACGAGGTTAATGTTTGTGATTCTTCTGTTCCTCCTTCTAAAAGTTCTGTTATGAGCACTGTCTTAACTATTTCTCTTTGTTCTTCAGTAAGTGCTCCTTTTATTAGTCCGTTGCTTAATGATAATGATATTAGTAAGTTATAGTCTGGGACTACAGTTTCAGTAACTACTGATTTTCTGTATGCCCCTTTATCTTGTATGTAATCAATTACTACTCCTGGTTTGGTGTATATTACTATTGTTACTCCGTTAGTAACAATTACTGAGTCTACGATATTCCCTTCGTTATCAAATACTGTATTTCCTTCAAGGAATTGTAATTCTCCTTGCTTTCCCATTCTTTCTTTTAATTGTTTAAGTTCTATTTCTGTTTCTATTTGTAGTACTATTACTTGTGGTTTCCCAAACTTTTTATCGCCGAATTTTAGTTCGCTTACTGCTCTGTTTTGAGGTTTAGTTTTCATGAAGATTTCTATTCCTAAAGGACTGCTTTTTCCAGGGCTTAATTCAACTTCTGGTGTTGTTAGGAATGTTACTTCTCCGGTTTCTTTATTAACTATTTTTATGACTCCTTCTGTTGGGTTTGTAACTTCAGAATTAATGTCTGCTGATTGTAATTTTGCTGTTACTTCACTTGTTGATGCACCGGCAAAGGTTAGGTGTTCTGAGATTATTCCTTCTTTTGTTTTGGTGACTAAGTCTGTTATTAGCATTCCTTCTTTTGTTATTCTTACTTTTAAGTCCTTTAATAATACTTCAAGCTTCATTACTCCTGTAAGGTCATAATTCTTTAGTTCTGAGTAGAAGAGATTATATTTATTATCTGATGTTGTTACTATAGCTTTTTCATTAATAAAAGTAAATCCCCAATCGTTTTCTCCAATTTGGTGGAATCTTATAGCCCTCTTGGTCATTTCTATGTCTGTTGCGGAGTCTAATTCTACAATTGTTGCTTTTGAGCCTTCTACTCCTATGCGTAATCCTTCAATTCTTCCGTTATCAGGGTTCTTTATTGTTCCTGTTTGTGTTACTCCTCCGAGTGCCTCTAATACTTTAGGAAGGTCACCTCTTGGTACTCTTATTAATTCATTAAAACCATCTTCTGTGTAAATCATTTGTTGAGAATAAATATTAACAGCTTCTCCAATCATGGCAGCTATTCTAAGTTTACCTTTTCCACTAACGAGTCCTGTTCCTACTTCTAGTCCGTCTACTGCATTGCCCATACCAGATCCTAAGAAGAAGTCTGCCCCGCTTGCTAAGAAGAATTCTTCAAATACTATTTCTGTGAGGAATACTGAGGCTCCTTTGCCGATATAAGGTGCTAATACAACATTTAATTTGTTTGATATAACATATGGATTAATTATAGAGTTGAATACTGATGATACACCCTCACCAAGAATTCCTCCCCCGGTTCTCACAGCATTTAATGAGTTATAGGACAAATAGTTCATTGTTCTTGAGAAAGTTGTTGTTGAGAATTCTAGGGCTATTTGTCTTGAAGCAACAAAGCTCGTGTATTTAATTGCTACGGTCTCACCAACATATCTAAACCATCCGATAACAAGGTTTATTGCTTTAGAAATCCCCATAAATTCTACTAATGTTAATGGGGTGGTGAGGTAATCGCCTGCTGATGCTAAAAATCCTTTATCAAAGAATTTTAATGATTCGAAGCTGGGGTCTATTTCCCATTTTAGTAGATTCTTAACATATTCTTCATCACTCATTGTTCCATAAAGATTGTATTCTTTCCATCCTGGGACTTTTTCTCCTAACATTGTTTTAGCTTCTTCTGAAAGTCCGTTCATACCGGATTTTGAGTAGTGTTCTAAATAGTTTGCTAGAGCCACATTATCGCCTCTTTCCTCATACCATCCTGAAGGGGACCAGGTTTTCTCTATGTAAACCTTTACAGAATTAATTATCCCAGTAGTAACTATTCCTAAAACTTCTTTTGTGAAACCTCTTCCATTCTCCAAGTGATTGTCATATACGAAATCATTAATCCCTACCTTAAGTTTTATTACCATTGATGCTAAAGAAAATCTACTTCTAACTTCGGCTATTGCGTCATCACTTGTTTCTTTCAATACTTCTTGAATACTGTTGATTGTCCCGATCATTTTTTCTACTGATGATACCTCATCGTATGATTCTTTACTTTCAGTTTTTACCCCTTTAGTGAAAACTATTGATATTTTTGTTTTGGTTAAAGCTGCAGTTTCTAAGAGTTTTATTCCTTCATCACCATAGTATACTTCTTCTCCGTATCCTGGGGTTTCAAAGACTATCCTATCAATTTTTCCTTTAAGGTTTTGTTCAAGTTTCTTTGCTAGTTCTGTTGCAGTATCAGCTGCTCTTTCAACATATTTTTCGGTTGTTAAGTAGGCATTATTTGTCTGGCGAGTTCTTAGTTTCTTTTGTAATTCCTTAAATAGTTCTGATGCTCTATTAAAAGTGCCGTAATAAGCTTCAGAATCAGCGCTTCCTGTTTCAAACTGTTTATTACCAATAGTTAAGAGTCCTGCTTTTCCAGCATTCTCAAGGTTTCTTAATGTTTCATCAACTTCCATCCCTAATATTTCTGATTCAATAGTGCTAGGGGATTTTTCTGGGTAATTATTTATTTGTACTGCAAAGGATACTGCTCTTCTCATATTATAGAATGTCTTTTCAAATTCTGTTTCTAGCATATGTTCATAATATTCATCAGTTCCAAGATAATGAGCTAAGTATTCCCCTCTAGAATTCAAGTCCGTGCCTTTAGTATATCCGCCTTTTACAATCTTATAGAATGTTTCACTTATGCCTTCGGGTACTAACTTGTCCATTAGTTCATTAACTTTTACTGCCCAAGCACCACGATAAGTATCGGTTACCTGAAGTAAGCTCCCACCATAATCTTTTGTTATTCTTGCGTATTCCATAATTGCATAATTAAATTTGTTAGTTTCTTCTTTTATGTAATAATGTTTTGCTAATGCACCAGAAAAACCTTCATTAAACTCATAAAGATCTTTATCATTAATTGTTTGTTTTTGTATTTCAATAACGAAGTCTTTGAAGAGGTCACCAAATCCTAAAAGTTCTGAATCAAGGATTTTTATCATTTCTTTATTATTCTTCCCTACAAGTTTCTTTGTTAATTCTGCTCTGAATTCATAAACTTTTATTTGAGAATAAGCTTGACGATATTCTTCTACTTCGTTTAAGTATTGTCTGTAGAGATCTAATGCCTCTCTAGCATCCATAGTGCTTACTTCTCCAATATCTCCTTCTGATAATTCTGAGATTCTTCTAAGGTATACATCATCCAAACTGGTAATTCCTAAACTTTTAAGAACCTCAAAAAGTTCATATTTCGTGTCTATAATCTTTTGTCCTAAACGGTCTTTTTCTGTTTCTACCTCTTCAGTTATTTTTTTTAGTGCTTTATTGATTATTTCTTCAGCGTTATCATTATTATTCTTTATCTCCTCAATTTTCTCATTGAATTTTTTTATTATTATTTCTTTTTGTGTTTCTGTTTTTGCTTCGCTTAAGGCTTTATCCCTTTCGTTTTCTAGGGCACTTATAACCTCTGGGGAGTAGAAGATTATTATTTCTCCAGTATTGTAAGAAGTTTCAAAAGAGATGTAATGTTCCTTACTTCCTTCAACAGCAAGTACATAGTCTATTAACCTTTCAGTTTCTTTCTCGAATATATACTCTGCTAGTTCCCTATAAGACTCTGACTTCTCGTAATTATCACTAATTTTTTTTGCTGTTCCTTCAGGGAATATTTCTGAGATTATCTCCTCATAGCTCATTGTGGAAAACTTTAGAAGGTATTTTCCTCCGATTAATCCTTGATATTTTTGTCTTATTCTTTCTATTTCTTTGTCAAACTTTGCTTGCATTGACTGCCCGTATCTTTGTTCAAACTTTTCTCTTAGTATGAAGATTTCAAGTTCTATCTTAACTATCTCATCCATTATTTTCTTCGCGTCATCAGATACTTCATTAATTCGTTCGTTATATCCTAAGAGTTTTAGTTTTTCTTTATACTCATCTATCTGTACTTTTCTGACGTTTATGTATCTCTCTGTCCCTACCTTCTCTAATCCTTCAATAATATTTTGGTAATCTTTCAATTCATTATCATTAAGACTTCCATAAACTTTTATTCCGTTTTTTTCTATTAATTCTTGTGGTAAATATCCGTATTCTTCTACTTTGATTTCGCCTGAGAGCATCTTGTCCTTTAGTTCTTTTACTTTTTCTTTATCTTCTACTGAGAATATTAGCCCATCAAATAATTCTGATACAAATACTTGATTATCCGTTCCTTTTACGTAGTATCCTCCGCCTTTTATTTCTATTCCAGCGTTTACTTCTTCTAATGCCTTAAATGCCAATTGCATATATGCTAATGCTTCTTCAGGGTTTTCTTTTTCCTTAGCTAATTCTTTAAGCCTGTTATACTCCTTGTTCCCTTCAAGATAAATTCTTTCTCCGTAATTAAAGAATACTTTTTTTCCCGTCTCTTTATCAGTTCCATATTGCAATTCTACTCCTGTTATTCCTTCTATTTTTCCAGTATATATTATTCCTTTATCAGAATCATACTTTATTTCAGGTTCTTCAACTCCTGCTTTTATTAGGCTTGATAATAGTTCTTTTTCTATTTCTTTTCTTAATTCCCCTATTTTTTTTCCTGCGTCGTTTAACTGTCTTGTGAAGTAAGTCAGTACGTCTGCTTCGGCTTTAACTAATGGTAATGATAATCCTTCTAATGGACTTCCTGGGCTTATAATGGTTATTTTCCCTGGTTCACGTGAGAAGCTTACTACTTCACCGTTCCATGTAAATCCTTCAAGGCTCTCAGTTATTTTTATCCCAGCTTTCTTTAATGAATCAATAGCTTCGTTATACTTGTTTACTTCTTCTTGTGATAGCTTTCCTAATTCTTCAACTTTTCTTGTGCTTTCAGGGTCGATATCTCCGGTGAATGGTTCTTTATCATAAGTATATGCCCCCTTTTCATCAAAGAATACTTTCTTTCCGTTATTTGTTATTTCTGCGTCTCTCTTTTCTAGTCCTTTACTTTCTAGAAGTTTTGCTTCTTCTTTTTCTAATAATTCTTTTTTTGCGTTAATTTCTTTTTCTCCTATTCCTGCTTCATTGCTTCCTTTATCTAAGTCTCCTTCTGGTTGGTTTATTTCTGGTTGGGAAGATAATTCTTCTCCTAAATTTTTGTTGTTGTTTACATTTAATGGTATTTGCCCTAATGTTCCTTCATTACTTCCTTTCTTTGGTTTGTAAGCTGGTGGAGTTATTGGTTTTGGTCCGTTCTTTAGTCCGGTATTTACTTTTACGTCAAAGCTTGGTTGGGTATTAACTTCATTATTTCCTCCAATAACTTTTCCGGTAAGACTACTTGTTAATGTATTCACAAATCCGAATAGTGGGGCAATTAATGCTAATACTCCTTCAGGATTATTGTCTGGATGTGCTAACATATCATCCCCCCCGATTATGGGGTTATCAGCATCTCCGCCAGCATCTTGTATTGGGCATAAATAATTCTTACATTCATCTCCTTCTGATTGTTTACAATATAATATTTGTTCTTTGTTAGCTAATACCCCTGCAAGGACTCCTTTTTTAGCTCCTGCAATGGCTCCTTTAGCTCCTCCAGCCCCAGCATTTGTTTTTCCTCCTGCGTCTCCAACACCATCTTTAGCAGCTTCTCCTAGAATTTTTTGTGCAGCAGCAAGGGCTTTTAACATTTCGTTTAGTGCCCATTCATTACCTTTTCCTATTTGGTCAGCCCATTTTTGTGCTTCTTTCAGTAAATCATCAACTTTTTTCTTATCATCAACTGATAATTGTCCTGAGTTTGCCATGTCATCTGACAGTTCCTTCTTGTTGCTCAGGTCATTTTGTCCTGTTGCCTTGTGTTCTTCAAAGAAGTCAGTCCTAAAATCTTTATCATTCCAAGATTTTTGAACTTCTCCTTGTAATAATCCTATACTTGCTCCGTAACCCTTAATTGCGTTCTTCATTGTTTGTTGCCAGTTATTACTATCTTTTAACTCGGATACTATCCCATCCCAATACTTGACCATTTGAGCAATATTTTCATCATCAGGGTTTTCTTCGGCTAACTTCTGATAATAAGTGTTCATATTATTAGCGTTTGTATAAATCTCGTTTTTATTTCCGTAAAGTATATCTTTCAAATCTTGCTTCATTTCACCCTGTAAATTAATTGAATTTTGATTTTTATTCATAGAATTTAATTTTTTGTAGAATGCTCCTTTTGGTACATTGGGGTTTTCTAGGACTTTATTAATATCAAAATTTCTTTCATCATCAAGAAATTCTCCTGCGATAGCTATTGATCCTAATTTTTTGTAGAATACTCCTTCTGGTACTTTAGGGTTTTCTATGAGTTTATTAATATCAAAATTTCCTTCATCATCAAGAAATTCTCCTATTGTTAGTCCTAGTTCTTTTGCTTTGGGGTTTTCTATGAATTTATTAATATCAAAATTTCTTTCATCATCAAGAAATTCTTCTGTGATAACTATTGATCCTTGGTTCCATGAAGCGAATGCTCTATAAGCTAATGATTCAGCGTCTTGAGGATTGTATAGGCTATTAAGTATTGCTCTTTCGCTGTATAATGATGAACGATAGGGGTTCATTAGATTGTCCATTTTCTCAAAGCCTTCTTTCATCTTAACACCGTTTTCATCGTATTCTTCTCTAATTCCATTTTGTTCTTCTACTAAGAGACTGTTAAACTGTTTTATCACATCTTTTATATTATAGGCTGTCTCATAATAATAATTGTACATTGCTTGGTATTCTCTTGTTCTTTTGTTTAAGTCTTCAATTGCAGAGTAGTCAGGCATAGAGCTTCTTCCTTTACCCAGAGCAGCTTCTTGTGGTAAATTGTAGAATTCTTCGGTATTAAGTGTTGAGAATGAACCGGTGATTCCGCTATAAGTATTTCCTAAAAAGTTTTCTTTGCCTATTATTGCAGTTCCTATATCTCCTAATTTGTTTATTCCTAGGCTATTGTATATTCCTTTATTACCGAAACCTTGTTTTTTAGCTTCTTGGCTAAAGTATTGTGATACTCTTCCGGGTGTTGGTTGGTATAATGTGAATGATTGTCCTAATGATTCTGAGGTTTCATCATGTTCAGTATTAATACTCTGAGTATTTTTTGTTGGTGTTATCGTTTTTAGATTTATCCCTATACTGCTTTGTCCTAGTGTTAATTTGCTGTTTTCTGATAAGCACAAATCTACTCTTTGTTGTAGTCCTGAGGTTTTTTGTTCTGAGAGCGCCATGATGTTTGATTCTCCGAAGTTAATATCTAAGGAGTTTGCTTCTCCAGGGGTTATTATTGGTGGTGATGGATTAAAGTTATCTGATGTTTCTAAGACATTAACATTTGCTTCTTTGATCATTCTTTCACTAACTCCTGTTCCTTGAGCATTGCTTGATTCAAGCATTTTTTGTATTGATTCTCTTGCTCCTACTCCGAAAGCATTATCACTATTTGACACCTCATTAAATGTTAATGATTTTTTTGTATCTCCTAAACATCCTGAGCTTGTACTTGAATCAAATCCTTGACCATCAATTACATTAGAAGAAATGTAGTTAATGCTTCCAGTATTACCTTCTGAAGTCTGACTACTTTGTGTTATTATCCTAAGATTCTTTTGTGTCATCTCATTAACTTCTATAGGTCCTACTCTCTGTATTGTCTTTATCCCCCCATCATAACCTGTTGTTGCAGTAATAGTGTCTTTTCCTATAACAATTGATGATTCTTCTCCTAGAATATTGTAGGGAATTTCCATTTTTACTTCACTTTGTTCGTTTCCTAGGATCATTCTCATCTGGTCTTGGTATGCTGGTTGCTTTTCACTATTTCCAAGCATCTGTTTTGTTTCTATAATATCATTAGTTACTGATATTACTTCATTAAATAATTCTGTTGATTCTGGGTATCCTGTTATTGCTTGTCTTTCTTTTATGTCTGATTCTCCTTGGTATGTTGTCACTTCGTTTCCTGGGTCTGGTCCATCGATTCCTATTCCTGTTTTGTCGAATGATTCTCCTAGCCCTCCTAAGTATATTATGTCCTTGTCTGTTACAAGGTCGCTCTTTCCGTCCCAGTAGAATAAGTATATACTATCTTCTAGGTTTGTTATTGTTGGGGGGTCGGTAAAGCTTCCTGTGCTCCCAGGGAATATTGTTCTCATATTATTTTTTGATTCTTTTGGGATCATATGATAACTAGGTGTTACTCCGTAAGTGTTTGTGAATTCTTTGTCGCTTACTAAAGTTATTACTTGTGTTTCTCCTGATTTTATGATTGATTCTTTAGGGAATCTTGCGTAAAATCCTCCAAATTCTCCGGTGATATAATCTTTGGGATTTATTAATCCCCTTGTAATGTCGTAATAATGGTTTCCTTTGCTTTCAGGAGTATTGGTTAGGTAATAGTTTTCTAAGATTATATCATTACTTGTAGGATTGTGTATCTCTATGAATTCTGCTCCAGAATAAGCTATTTCTGTTATTAATACATGGCTTGCTACTTGAGTGTTTGATTGTGCGTCATTGATTCCTTCTCCTAATAACATGTTTCCCATACCTGATTTTTTTAAGTCGTTTTGAATTTTATCAAATTCTTGGTTTGTTCCAGATGCAGGAATTTTTAGGTCTGATTCAGTGATCCCAGTGTTCCCGATTGTTGATTTTGGGCTTCCGGAACATTTTGGGTGTTTAGGGTAGTTTTTGCAGAAGTCTGATTGTTGTATGTCTAATTCTTCTCCTTCACTTCCTCCAGTGCTTCCTCCGCCCTCTCCTGCGGCCCCCCCGCCTTGTACTAGTTCTCTACATCCTGATGGGCATACTTGACAATCTTCTGTTTGATTCTCGTCTCCGAGTGTAACTGCGCAGAAACATCCTTGAGTAATACATTCTGTTCCTTCACTACAATCATCAACGCACATTAATGGAGAATTTGTCGAGGTACCATCTCCTTGAGAACAATAAACTTTGTCTTCATATCCTCCGATTACAGAACTATTATCTGTTTTTTCCCCCATAATTGTGTTTATCAAAGAAGCCCCGTTAAGTGTAACTTCTACGTTAATGAGTGCATTAGGGTTACCTTGATTTATTCCTCTTAGATTAATATTAAATCCTCCATTAATCTCTTCGTTAATAAGTACTGATAATTGTCCTTTAGGGGTTATTCTTGAGTTTAGGCTTATTATTTTTCCTGATTCTTCAATGAGTTCTACTGATATTTCTTCGTTCAAACTTTCAACAGAACTTATTGTTATCATTGTTCCTGCTGGTGTAATTATCACTGGGATTTCATCATTGCTTATCTTTCCATCAAGATTATTATCAGAGACTAAGGTTTTTGTTCCAATAATTCCAGAGTAATCAATGTTGAACTGTTCAAGCACTTCATTAGCTATTAGCAGTACAGTTCTTGATTCTGGGAGATAATATGCTTCTTTCTCTATATTATTGCCTTCTAAATCATAAACTTTTATCATACTTAATTCTTCTTGAGTAATTCTTCTCCCGAAGTCTATTAAGAAATATGTTTGTTTTGATGGGTTGATAGTTCCTAAAATGGGGTTATCACGAGGGCCTGTTCCCCCGATTATTTCTTCATTTACAACTCTGATTATGCCATTAATGCTTGTTCTGCTATCGAAGATGAATAATGGGTTAATAGTCGTTGATAATCTTACATAAAGTCCTGTTTCTAGAGGTAATAATTCTGTATTCACAATAATCTTAGCTAATCCTTGCCCTGGTACTTCCTCTGTGAAGATTATGCTACCTTGATTAATTATTATCTCTGCTTCGTTTACTACTTCATAACTTATCATTTGCCCTAAACATCCTGGGCTTCCTTTGATATTGTATTCTGCTGGTTGTCCTTGTATAATATGATCATTATTCCATTCGGACTCAATCATCTCACAATCTCCTGAGATTATTTCCGTGTGAGCATTAGTAGACTCTGTAGAAGCACCAAAAAAAGGAGTAGTTGTAGGATTAGTAGAAGGGGTGGTAACGGTCGTTGAAGGAGTAGAAGGCGCAGTACCAAAACGGTTCGTAGTTGTAGGATTAGTAGAAGGGGTGGTAACAGTCGTTGAAGGAGT
>PFDC01000068.1:0-707 GCA_002763035.1 Candidatus Pacearchaeota archaeon CG10_big_fil_rev_8_21_14_0_10_35_13
AAGTGAGGAAGCTCCACTCCGCCGTAGGCGGATTGCGAAGGAATGAGCAACCTTCAGGGTGGAGAGGACGTCACAGACATTGCTCAACGTAAGAATATGAATAGGTTGTTATAACAATAAGTTAAGGGAAGGTAAAGTTATTAATGAAGTGAAATAATATTAAAGACATTGCTCAACGTAAGAGGATAATAAGGATAAGACTAATATCACTAAAAAAACAGCAGAATAAGAGAATTATATAAAGAAAAAACTTGATTCTAATAATTCCAAGGAAAAATAATGCTGTTAGTGTAGTAATACTGAACGTATTGCTCAACGTAAGAAGGTAATGAAATAAAACAGAAAAGGTAGTCTACAGGAATAATACGGAAAGTATATAAAGAAAAAACTTCTAAGTAAGTTATGAGCGTGACAACAGGACTAGCAACAGCTGCTTACCCATCAAGCATAGGAGGAGTATTACAAAACTGGGAAAGTCTAGGAATATTCAGTTACGTACTACCATTCATACTAATCTTTGCCGTCGTATACGCAATACTAGACAAAGTAGAAGTATTCGAAGGAAAAAACAGCCTAAACATGGTAATAGCACTAGCAGTAGGACTATTAGCACTACAATTCGAATTCGTACCATTATTCTTCAGCGAAATATTCCCAAGAGCAGGAATAGCAATATCAGTACTACTAGTAGCATTAATACTAGCAGG
>PFDC01000068.1:754-2396 GCA_002763035.1 Candidatus Pacearchaeota archaeon CG10_big_fil_rev_8_21_14_0_10_35_13
ATATTCTTCGGACTAGCAGCAATAGCATTCCTACTAGTAATAGCTAATAGTTTCGCAGCATTCTCATTCTTTGGAAGCGGATGGTGGGACGATTACGGAAGCGCAATAATAGTACTAGTAGTACTAATAGCATTAGTAACAGCAGTAATGCTAGGCGGAAAGAAAGAAGAATAATTAATAAGAACTCCCGACAACAAGATCATAAAAAACTAATGCTAATACAGAAATTAAGATATTAACAATGACAGAATTGTCCAACTTACCAATAAGAAATAAGGGTTTTGTTGTACAATTAGCTCATTAATAATAATATACCCTGCCTGATTAATAATCCCTGTACAACCAATAGTCCAGTTATAGTAATCATGCAGCACCGTATAAATAAGAAAAGATATATAAATAACTAAACTCTAAAGATAAAATGTTACAAGCAACAGGAATAGGATACTTCCTACCAATGTTCGGAGCATTATTAGTATTCATAGTAGTATACGTGTTGCTGAATAAAACAAAACTCTTCGGAGACTCAAAATTCGTACAAGCACTAACATCACTAATACTAGCAGTAATATTCGTAACAGTAAGCGGAGCAGTAAAATACATAACAATGATAACCCCATGGGTCGTAGTATTACTAGTAGTACTATTCTTCACAGTAATAATACTAAGCATGTCAGGAGGAGAAGTAGAAAAGATAATGAAGGGAGGACTAATGTGGGTATTCATCGCAGCAATGATAATAGTATTCTTAATAGCGGCAATAAACGTATTCAACCCAATACTAGCACCATACCTACCAGGAAGCACAACCCCCGGAGGTACAACATTAGGACTACAAATAAGCAACTTCTTATTCTCAGGAGGATTCCTAGGAAGCGTACTAATACTAGGGGTAGGAATACTAGTAGCATGGATAGTAGCAAAAGGAGATAGCGGAGACAGTGGCGGAAAAGACAAAGGAAAAAAATAATATTAAGAAAGAAATATTTAATACAAATTAAGACATCATCATAATCACTACTTAGACTTCTTCTTAGAACGCTTCTTAGTTTTCTTACGACGATGATAAGTACGCTTCTTGACTAAAGCCTTGGACTTTTCTAATAACGGAGAAACAACCTTAGAAAAAGACTCCTGAGTCATATGAAGATCATTACCAAGATTCTCAATACTCTCACCATACTGACCAATCTTACGAACAATAGAATCCTGAAGAGTATCAATAATACTCTCAATACGCTTCAAACGCTCCTTAAGAAGATCAATCTTAGTATTAACACCAGACTTAAACTCATCAAGAGAAGAAATCTCCCTCTTAAACTTAGAAATTTTCTCATCAACAATTTGCTCAGCAATCTCAGAAACAGTATCAGAAGACTGAGCATTAGAATAAGGCTGAGAATAATCAGCACTGTAAGACTGAGAGTCATACTGAGAATCATACTGTGGATCAGAACCATAAGACTGAGAATAATCACTCACCTGAGGAGGCTGATCATAAGAATCACCACTAGGAGAAGGAGCAGGCATAGGAGAAGGAGCTGGAACATTCTGCTGAACGAATTGCTGATTCCTGTTAGGATTAGACATGATACTCTGCTGCATTGAAGAATCAGGAATCGGAGCCTGAGAATCATTAGAA
>PFDC01000068.1:2462-3139 GCA_002763035.1 Candidatus Pacearchaeota archaeon CG10_big_fil_rev_8_21_14_0_10_35_13
ATAACTCATCAATACGCCTAATAATTGACATTGTAACACCTCAACATAAAAGATAATACTACTGAGAGCTTAAAATACTTTTCCATGAGGATTATTTCAAGGAGTTCACTAAACGAACAACATCCTCCTCAGTAGTAAGTTTTAAAGGATCAAAAATCTTAGCCTGACGACGAAGAACATCAACATCTGACTTACGAGCCTTAGAATCAACCTCCTCAGAAAGCCTCTGAACAACAGACCTCAAACGAGAAACCTCCTCAGAAAGAACCTCCAAAGTTTTACGAATCTCAGAAATATCCTTAGAAAAATCCTCCCTCGCAGAAATAAGATTCTCACCAATAAGAAGAACACGATCCTTCACAAGCTTATTCTTCTCCTCAAGATCACGAAGACGAGAATTAAGAGAAAAGTTCCCCCCTTCTTGAACTACAGGAATATCATTAGACATCAAAACACCTCAACATAAAACAAGCAATAAGAGTATAAAAGGGTTACTAATACTTAGAAGAATAAAAATAACACAAAAACAAAAGGTGAAAAGTTCAACTAATAACTGATTAGCGACTAGTTATACACCGGAATCATAAAACAACAAAGTATTTTAATCAAAAAAAACAAGTAATCATACAAAAAAGAAGTCCCATGGCAAGAAATAACAAATTACCACTATACGGAAC
>PFDC01000068.1:3167-7347 GCA_002763035.1 Candidatus Pacearchaeota archaeon CG10_big_fil_rev_8_21_14_0_10_35_13
ATACTATACATTAATTATTTAGGAGCACCAATAATACCAAGCATCGCAGAAAACGCCGAAGTAATGAACAGAACAATTGACTCGTTAGCAGAAAACCAAAGCGTAATGAGGATAACACTAATACAACAAAAAAACTACACTTACTCATACAAACAAACAAGAATGCTAGCAGGAATAACAGAACTCTATGCAACACTAATGAGACAAGAAAGAATACTAATAAACGGAGAAAATAACGAATGCCCAGAATGTAGTAATAAAAGAAACAAAGAACTAACATACTACATAAGCATCCTAAAAAGAGACCCGGTAGCAGCATACTACGAAATAATAAGATTCTTAAGAGAACTAACAGAAATACAAAAAACTGTAAGGCAAGAATGCCAACAATGCGTTAACGACTACGCAAGAACACTAAGAAGGATAAAAGAATTAATGGAAACAACAGAAATATACCAAGAAGCAAGAGAATACCTAGAAGGCTACAGATACGGAGAAAGAACAATATACTCAAACATATTCAGACCAGACACCGTACCAAACTTCACATACACAAGACTAGTAGCAACACTACCAAGAGAAGCAGAAATAGTAAAACAATACACTATAGGAGCGGGAATAGGAGACGAAAGCACAGTAACAATAATGATAAGAAAAAACGAAATAAAACCATTCTACCACCTAACACCCCCGGAATACTCATTAAACGAAGAACAATACCAACTACTAAACCTAGCAAGAAACGTAATGACAGAACACACACCAAGGGCAGAAGAATTCACAGACCCAGAAAGAACAAGACAAGTATTCCTAAACGTAGCAAAAGACCTACTAAGAGAATTATCAAACAACAAAAAAATAATGTTAAGCTACAACGACCTGAATAAACTAGCAAACATACTAGTAAGACACACAATAGGATTCGGAATACTAGAAGTACTATTACAAGACGAAAACTTACAAGACATAGTAATCAATGCACCAGCATCACAAAACCCGATATTCCTAAGACACGCAGAATTCGACGAATGCGAAACAAACATAATACCAAGCCAAGAAGATACAAGCTCATGGGCAGCAAAATTCAGAATAATAAGCGGAAGACCACTAGACGAAGCAAACCCAATACTAGACACAGACCTAACAATAAAGAACAGCAGAGCAAGAGTAGCAATAATACAAGAACCACTATCACCAAATGGACTAGCATACGCATTCAGAAGACACAGAGACAAACCATGGACCCTACCACTATTCATAAAAAATAAAATGATTAACCCACTAACAGCAGGAATACTAAGCTTCCTAATAGACGGAAGCAGAACATTATTAGTAGCAGGAACAAGAAGCTCAGGGAAGAGTAGCCTTTTAGGAGCGCTAATGTTAGAAATAATGAGCAAGTACAGAATGATAGTACTGGAGGACAGTGTTACAGGAGACTCAAAAATAATGGTAAAGAAAAACAATAATTTTATCAATACAACCATGGGGGAATTAATTGATGAAGAAATAAAGAATAATGGTTCAATAAAAATTGACGGTAGAGAAAAAACTTATAATAAGAACTCCATAAAGATTTTCTCCGCTGACAAGAACGGGAAAATTGTCTTAGCAGAACCATCAAGATTTATCAGACACAAAACAAAGAAAACAATTTATGAAGTCACCACCACATCAGGAAGAAAAATTAAAGTAACTGGAGACCATTCATTATTCACTATCGACGAGAAAAACATACTAAAACCGACAAAAGTTAAAGACTTAAAAGAAAATAATTATATTGCAATACCCTCAGTATTACCATTTGATAATCATCTAAAAGAAATAAATTTGTTAGAACATTCAGAATTGTTGAACAAGAAGATATTTGTTTTAGGAGAAGAAATAGAAAGATACATCAAGAAACAAAGAAAAGAACTATATGAAATTGCTTATTCTTTGGGGTATAAGAAACCAACCATACAGAACTGGATAATAAAAAAGATTCTCCCAATAAGAATCTTTAACGAAATTAAGGAGAAGATTAATGATAAAGGGTTGATGATAAAATCTTACGGCGGATCAAACATAATGCCATCAAGAATTAAACTTGACGAAAAATTTCTAAACTTCATAGGATTATGGCTCGCAGATGGATGTTATGACAGAGATTCAATAATTATCTCCGTACAGGAAGAAGAAAACAAAGAAGTAATAAGAACAATCGCTAAAAGATTAAACCTCGAAATGAAAAAACACTCAGATAACTTCTCAACAGTACTGAACTTCTCATTATTAAAAGAAGTGATGAAGAAAGTATTAAAATTAGACGGAAACTCTCACTCAAAAAAAATACCTGGGTGGGCTTATAACCTCTCAAACAAGCAAGTAGGATGGTTATTAAAAGGATTTTATAGCGGTGATGGCTGTGCTTCAGATAAAGAAATCATTTTTTCAATAAGATCAAAAAAATTAGCAGAAGAAGTATCACTATTACTACTGAGGCTTGGAATAACCACCAGAAATTCTTGTAATCTTCATAAAGGATCATACTTAAAAGAAAAGAAAGAAATGTTCACCTGCAGAATTGGAGCAACAAAACTGATAAGAAAATTCCAAGAGCAAGTAGGGTTCTTAGTAAGGGCAAAACAAGAAAAACTAAACAAGTTAGCAAGAAGAACAAGCACTCATGATGCTACAGACATAATTCCACTATCATTCGAGATGAAAAAAGAATTAAGAGATGTTATAGCAGGAAGATTAAACTGGCATGACTATCTTGCCCGTGGGAACAATCTGGGAAGAGAACACCTGGGAAGAATACTTAAAGAATTCCCAAAGAATGTGAGCACTCTAATAAACTCAATAAAGAAAATAATTAATTCTGATATCTCCTGGGACAAGGTTAAACAAATAAGAAAAGTTAAAAGTAAAGGATACGTCTATGATATCTCAGTACCAAAATATGAGAATTTTATAAGTGAGAACATCGTAGCACATAACACACTAGAATTACCAGTAGAAGAAATAAGAAAATTAGGATACGACATACTAAGAATGAAAGTAAGAAGCGCACTACTAGAAAAAACTACGGAAGTATCAGCAGACGAAGGAATAAGAACAAGCCTAAGACTAGGAGACTCAAGCCTAATAGTAGGAGAAGTAAGAAGCGTAGAAGCAAGAGCACTATACGAAGCAATGAGAGTAGGAGCACTAGCAAACACCGTAGCAGGAACAATACACGGAGCCTCAGCATACGGAGTATTCGACAGAGTAGTAAATGACCTAGGAGTACCAGCAACAAGCTTCAAAGCAACAGATGTAATAATAGTAGCAAACCCTGTAAAAAGCCCCGACGGAATAAAAAGCTTTAAGAGAATGATACAACTAACAGAAGTAAGAAAACACTGGACTGAAGACCCAATAAAAGAAAGAGGATTCGTAGACTTACTAAGATACGACGTAGAAAAAGACGAATTAGTACCAACAGACGAACTAATGAACGGAGAATCAGAAATCATAAAAGACATAGCAGCAGGGGTAAGAGGATGGGCAGGAAACTGGGACGCAGTATGGGACAACATAATACTTAGAGGAAAAATAAAAGAAGAAATAGTAAAAGCATCAGAAAAACACAAGATGCCAGAACTACTAGAAGCAGAGTTTAACGTGCTAAGCAACATGATATTTCACAAAATAGCACAAGAAGTAACAGAAGAAAAAGGACTACCACTAAGCAAAGAAGTACTACCAAAATGGAAAGAATGGATGGAAGAAAGCATTAAAGAAATGAAGAAGAAATGAAAATCAGATTAACTTTAACATTTCATCAGTCCTAAAAATTTTAATTTTATTTTGTTGTTGGAAATGTTTATCCTCACTCCAAATACCGTCTGCTTTAAGGGCGAGGGCTAGGGCGATGAATGGAACATCGCCAGCATCACTAATTAAACCGTTAGCCCTTCTAAGGTGCTTATCATAAGCTCTCATTGGAAGAATATTGATGTTATCAAAAATGAGTGATAAGAGAATGTCCAATTCTTCAGAAGAAATTCTGGCTTTTGTGATAATCACTTTATTATACTTTTTCACTTCGCCAATTGTATGTTCTGGGGCGAAGAAACTAAATTTCCCACTAAAGATAATCTTTCTAGAGACTCCTTCCTTGAGTGAACTACCATAACCTAAAACTTTCATTTTG
>PFDC01000155.1:0-329 GCA_002763035.1 Candidatus Pacearchaeota archaeon CG10_big_fil_rev_8_21_14_0_10_35_13
AATTCCTAATAGGTTATAGAGTTAATGTTCATTATGGGGGAAAAGAAGTACTCGATTATAGAGAGAGGATCGTTCATTATGATCTCCTCTCTGATGAAGATGAAGAACGATCGCCGATTACCGGGAGCATAAGAATAAAAAACTATCTAGCAGGAAAATGGGAAGAAACACTCAAAGAATTATCAAGAGAAATTGATAGGGCATCAACCACCAAAAGAAGTAATAAGAACCGTCTCAATCAAAGCGGCAAGTACCAATAAAGGAAGAACGATGAATAAGAGAGCCTTGAAAGAATCCTTGAACACCGATAAGAACTCAGCCTTCGACCG
>PFDC01000155.1:342-5230 GCA_002763035.1 Candidatus Pacearchaeota archaeon CG10_big_fil_rev_8_21_14_0_10_35_13
AACAGTCCTAACAGAGACGAAACCAAGAACATAACCATTAACTGCAGTTATTACCAAAGGAATAATACCAAAGAGCAATCCAGTAAGAACACCAAAGAATGATGAAGTAAAATTATTCTTAAGAATGAACAAAAACAACTCAAAAAAACTAAGGCCATCAATATTAAAAACAAGATCACGAAGATAATCCGTGATGGTATTCTCAAACCACGAAGGAAAAAGAACACCTAATAATGCAGAAAACAAAAACAGAAAAAATATGAGAAGAATAAAATTCTTAGAAGACCTAGTAATCACCCAAGAATCCTGATATAAAGAAACTAAACGCTCAGAAAAACTTTTCCCCTTAATCTTCTTAACAGACTTTTTTTTAACCATAATCAACGATAAAAGTTGCTAATAGCAGCAACCTTCCTACGGAATTTATTCTTAAGAAAGAAACCATAACCAAGACCCGCAAGGAAACCACCAAGATGAGCGATGTTACCAACAGGGAAACCACCAGTAGCAGAGATGACAGCAATAAGCACTAAGAGACCAGGAACAGCAAACTTAGCCTTAATAGGAATAGGGATGAACATAGCATAAACTGGAAGGTTAGGAGTGAGAACTACCATTAAACCAGCGATACCAAAAATTGCCCCTGAAGCACCAACAGCAGAAGTAAGAAAACCAGTACCAAGAAGAGCAGAATCATTAAACAATAAAGAAACAAAAACAAATAGTAACCCTGAGAATACACCAGAACCTAAGTAAAACCAAGAAAACCTCTTACGACCAACAATCTTCTCAATAAAACCCCCAATAAACATCAGAGAAAGCATATTAACAAATAAATGAATGAAACCACCATGCATGAACATCGAAGTGATAAGAGTCCAAAAATAATAATTATTAAAGAAAGTATTAGGGCTAAGAGCAACAAAACTAATAATTGAAGAATAATAAAGTGAAGAAAGAATAACCACCAAGAAAAAGATTGCATTGATGCCAATTAACCAACCAGTAATGCTAAGGTCACGAAAGAAGTTACTCTTATTACGGGAAATCATTTTTTAGACTTCTTAGTCTTGGAAATCTTCTTATTAACTTTCTTTTTAGGGACAGACTTTTTCTTAGGAGACTTCTTAACCACTTTTTTAGTCTTAGAAGGACTCTTAGTTTTCCTCTCAAGGACCTTTTTAGCAGCTTTCTTAATGGCAGCATTAGCCTCACGCTTAACTCTCCTAGCCTCCGATTTCTTACGCTTATCGGACTTATCCTTAGCAACAATCCTCTTATCAATCTTACTCCTCTCAATAGTTAAAGCATTATTAATCTTATCAAGTTCTGAATTAAGAATCTTTAAAGCATTATTAATCTCCTCAAGAATCTTATTACTCTCGCTAAGGGTATAAACCTCCCCGCACTCAGTACAAGAAAAATTACTAAGCAAAGCATTCTCCTCAGAAACCTCTATTTGACAAGGAACACAACGATAAAACCTTTTTTTCTCACGAGAAGACTTTTGTTTCTCAAGACCCTGAATAGACTTAAGGACTTTTGATTCAGCAACCTCTAAAGATCTAAGAATATTAATCGTCCAAAAGTAAGTATACCAACCCTTTTTCTTATCCTTCTTACGAGTAAAAGAAACAACTCCGAAATCGGAAAGACGATAAAGAATATTTCTTATTTGATTAATAGTCAAGTTAAGTTTCTTAGCAATAAGAAACTCATTAACATTATGTCTACCTAAGAGGATTTCTGCAACATCACGGGAAGGTTTGCCACCAATACCCTCAGCTACCTTAACAATGAACTCTATACCAGGGACGTTCTTAAGATTCCCACTTCCCAAAGAAGCATCAACGTTTTCGAAAGGATCCTTATCAGAAACACTCTTTTTTTTAGGGATTTTTTTAACCATGGTAATTATCTGTTGTAACAAACTTTCTAAAAGTTATAAGGTATAAAAGCTTTACTACTATATAAATCTTCTAAAGCCAGAAATTTCCGTGAACACAACATTATTATGATAAAAACATTAACATATCAAAGCGTAAAAATATTTCTGTCCTCACTATAAAGTTTATACAAAGCTATTTATATTAACAAAAAATAGTAAGAATATGGGCTTGTTCAGTAAGAAAAAAGAGGTAGCAAATGATACAGAAAGTCTATCACAACTACCAGAGTTACCAAGGCTTCCAAGGACTACTAGTTCTACCGCTGATAGAAGTTTTAACAACTTACCATCATTACCACTAACTGGAGGAGAAAGTAGGTGGGGAATGCAAGCAGTAAAAGAAGCAGTAAAGGACGACGATGACTCCTCGATGAGCTTTGAAGAACCAATGGTTGAAGGGATGATGCAATCAAGATATGACTCTAACGGAAAAGGTTTTGTAGGAACCGACGAAAGAATGCCAATGGTTAGGGAGACGCAAAGACAACCAACACCAAATATTCATCAGCAAACATACCCAAATATTCCGAGAATCACACAACAGGAAACTAGGAAGAGTAATGAACCATTATTCGTAAGAATTGATAAGTACGAACTAGCAATGCAAAACTTCGAAACAATAAAACAAAAAGTTGAAGAAGTAGAACAATTACTAGGAGAAATAAAAGAAATAAGAATTAAAGAAGACAAAGAATTCAAAGACTGGGAAGAAGACGTATACTCAATAAAGACTAAACTTGAAACTATTGATAAAATAATATTCAATAAATTAGGATAGAGTTCTTTTAAGAAAAAAGCCTACGGAGAAAAATCAATAATAAAAATGGTTAAGCAAGAAGAAACAAACATACACATAGGACTAGGAATAACAGAATCAGTAGAAGCAAAGAAAGAAATATTAAGAGGACAAATAGACATGCTAAAAGCAGCAGCAAGACTAGAAGAATACAAAAAACTAAGAAACCAAGAATTAGCAGTAAGAGAAAAACTAAGAAGAGAATGGATAATGCTTAAGAGAATGATAAAAGAACTAATAAGCGAACTACCAGAAACACCAGGAATGGAAAAGATGGTAGTAAAAGAAAGAGTAAAAACAATAACTAGCACTAGAACCTTACAAAGCGACCTAGAAAGCATACAAGAAAAATTAGCAAGACTAGGATAAAAGGAAATAATTCTTTAAGGAAAAACATTAAAAACCTAGGATTATAAAATATAGGTATGGAAAAGATTAAAATGGGAGGAAGAAGATTTTGGTGATTAATAAATCAAGAATCACTACATAAAATGGAAAGAAAAGAATTAATAAAGAAATACAAAGAATTCTTTGAAGGAAAGAAACATAAAGAAGTAGTAAACGCACCACTTATCCCAGAAAACGACCCAACAGTACTATTCACAACTGCAGGAATGCACCCATTAGTACCATTTCTATTAGGACAAAAACATCCACAAGGAAAAAGACTAGTAAGTGTACAGAAATGCATAAGGACAGGAGATATTGACTCAGTAGGAGATGATACTCACATAACGTTCTTTGAAATGTTAGGAAACTGGAGTTTAGGAGAATACTGGAAAGAAGAAGCAATAAAGATGAGCTACGAATTCTTAACAAAAGAATTAGGAATACCCATAGGGAAATTAGCAATAACCTGCTTTAAGGGAGAAAAAGAAAATGATATACCAAGAGACGAAGAAAGCGCGAAGATATGGGAGAAACTAGGAGTAAAGAAAGAAAGAATAGCATACTTAGGAAGAGAAAATAATTGGTGGGGGCCAGCAGGAAAAACAGGACCCTGCGGACCAGACACAGAAATGTTTTATTGGAGCGGAATGAGAGAAGCACCAGAAGAATTTAATCCAGAAGACGAGAAATGGGTAGAAATATGGAACGATGTATTCATGCAATACAATAAGACTGAAGAAGGAAAGTATGAACCACTAAAACAAAAAAACGTTGATACAGGAATGGGTGTAGAAAGAACAACAGCGATGATTAATGGAAGAAAAAGTATTTGGGACAATCCTGACCTGAAAGAAATAATCAATAGCATAGGGATACTAGGAAACTCTAACATGCTAGAACCAAGAGCACTAAAAATCATTGCAGACCATCTAAGAGCATCAGTAATGATACTAGGAGAAAAAGTATCACCAAGCAATACAGAACAAGGATACGTACTAAGAAGACTAATAAGAAGAGCAGTAAGATATGGAAAGAATATGGGAATAAAAGAAAACTTTACTAAGAAAATAGCAGAAGTAATAATCGACATTTATAAAGAAGACTACGAACACCTAAGAGAAAACGAAGAATTCATAAAAGAAGAAATAAACAAAGAAGAAGAAAAATTCGCAAAAACACTAGAAAAAGGAATAAACCTATTCAACAAAGTAGCCACGGAAAGAAAGAAGATTAGCGGAAAAGAAGCATTCCTACTATACCAAAGCTACGGATTTCCTGTAGAAATGACAGAAGAATTAGCTAAAGAAAAAGGAATAATCGTTGATATGAAAGAATATGAAAAAGAACTATTAGAACACCAAGAAAAAAGTCGCACGGCAACAGCAGGAAAATTCAAGAGCGGACTAGCAGACCATAGCGAGATGACAACGAAATACCACACTGCATCACACTTATTATTAGAAGCAATGAACAGAATATTAGGGAAAGAAAAACCTATAGAACAAAGAGGAAGTAACATAAACGCAGAAAGAGCAAGATTCGACTTTAGTTACGACAGAAAACTAACAGACGAAGAAGTAAGAGAAATAGAACTGATGGTGGAAGGGTGGATAAGTACAGGAGCGAACGTTGAAAGAATAGAAACAAACCTTGAAGGAGCTAGAGAACTAGGAGCCAGAGGAATATTCGACGATAAATACAAGGGAACAATAAGCGTATACCAAGTAGGAGAAAAAGGAATGATAAGCAACGAA
>PFDC01000155.1:5244-7240 GCA_002763035.1 Candidatus Pacearchaeota archaeon CG10_big_fil_rev_8_21_14_0_10_35_13
CGAAATATGCACAGGACCACACGTAAAAACTTTAAAAGAACTACAAGGATACAAAATAAAACTAAGCGAACAAAAAAGCGTAGGAAGCGGAATTAGAAGAATAAAGATGAAGTTAGAAGATAGAAAAGAATAAAAACTCTAATTTTATATAGTCGTGGCAAAGAAAACTGATTGATTTTAATCATCAGATGAATTTGTCTTAGTCTGTGCAAGAATATACTTCTGAATACTTTCAGCAGTAACTATTCCAGCAGTTCCAACATAGTAGCCTCCACTCCACAAATGTTTGCCCCAAAATTCTTTTTTTTGGAACTTAGGATATTTTTTAAATATTAATCTTGCAGATATTCCTTTAAGTTTTTTAACAATCTCTAAAGGCGATTGTTTAGGATGAGCAGAAACAAATAAGTGAATATGGTCTGGCATAATTTCCAATTCAAGAAGTTTCCAATCATTAGAAGATATTACAGATTTAAAAATAATTTCTAAATCCTCTTTAATACTTTCATTTAAAACTTGTTTTCTGTATTTGGGACAAAAAACAATATGATAATTAATATTGTAAACACAAGAATTTCCTTTGGTATTTTCTATCTTTAATAGTTTAGGTAATTGTTCAACCATAGCGTATTAAGAATAGATAAGTATATAAACTTATCTACATTAGTATTTCTATGCAAAGAACTATTAAAATTAAACTTGTTGAAGATAATGACTTAATTGAAACAATTAGAATTTTCTCTAAAGCAAGACAATATGTGAATGATATAGGATTTAAGAAAAAGATTTTTAATAAAAATAAGCTCAATAAACTTACTTACAAAAAGATTAAAAAGCTATATCCTAATCTTCCTACAGGATTGATTCAGACGGCAAGAGATGTTGCTTCTGAAAGTATCAAAAGAGAGAAGTGTAAAAGACATATCAAAGTAAAAGAATTTTCTTCTGTCAGATTAGACAAAAGAAATTTAAGAGTTAATTTAGAACATAAGTTAATTTCTATATCTTCTGTAAATGGAAGAAAGAAAATAACTTTTCAAACTCATAGGCTAATTGAAAAATATAAAGATTGGAAACCTATTGCTGGAATGTTATGTTACAAACAAAAACAATTGTATCTTAATTTAGTTGTTGAGAAAGATAGTCCTCAAATAAATCTTGGAGGTATACAAGTAGAGGAAGACATTTTAGGAATAGATAGAGGAGTAAATAATATTCTTGTTTGTTCTAATAATCTTTTTTACAATTCAAAACATCTTAAAAAGATAAAGGGCAAATATCAATACTTAAAAGCAGTATTGCAGAAGAAAGACACTAAGTCTGCTAAACATCATTTAAAGTTGTTAAGCGGAAAAGAAACACGGTTTGTTTCTGATACAAATCACAGACTAAGCAAATGGATTGCTAATAGTGATTTTAAAGTATTTGTCTTAGAAAATTTAAAGGATATGAAACACAAGAACAATGGAAGAAGATTTAATAAAAGATTAGGAAGTTGGAGTTTTAAACAATTTGAAACTTACTTGAAATATAAAGCAGAAGAAAGACAGAAATTAGTAATTTCAGTAAATCCAAAATACACTTCACAAACTTGTTCACATTGTGGTTACAAGGATAAATTAAACAGAAAAAGAAGTAACTTTAAATGTTTACAATGTAGATATGAACTTCACGCGGATTTAAATGCTTCCAGAAACATCGCTGAACTTGGTAAACCTATTTTCAGTAGGTTGTTAGTCAATCAACCAATCGTAGTGCCAATGGCAACTACAAGCCAACTAATTCATTAGTTGGTAATTGACAGTTATTTCATGCCCATGAAACGGCAGGAAGAGGTGTTGTAATAAAAATGATATTTTGCAGATGACCTCAGAAATGTATGAAGAAGCTCTAACAATGGATAGGTCCTTTGATAGACTCCGGGCAGGGGCTTATACTGAGAGGCACGGAAGAGTGAAGAAGAGCTATAAAAGAAGTTATCTCCTATCATCATTGA
>PFDC01000131.1 GCA_002763035.1 Candidatus Pacearchaeota archaeon CG10_big_fil_rev_8_21_14_0_10_35_13
CAATGAAGAAAGCTTTTCCTTACTAACCACTAAACTTTCAGGATTCTTATAAGCCTTAATAAACACAGTCTTAACCATGATACCTAATATGATAAGAAGGTTTAATAAATTAACTGAAAGAAGAAAACATAACTAATAAGTTGAAAGAGAAGAATAATTATTAATTATTAACAGAACTTCCACCCTTGTAAATCTCAGCAAACTGAGGAGTAGCAATAATAGTGTTTTCTCCAAATCCAGCAACACTACCCTCAAGAGCATCAACAGTCTTCTTAATCTTAGCAATTGATCTCTTCAACTCAACAATATCCTTTGACTTAAGAACCTTAATATCAATAACAGCAATAGTATAACCCTCCCTTAAAGCATTAAGTATAGGATTAATATCATCAAAAGTTCTTAAAACGAAAGGTCTAACAACAACCTTACCCTTCTTTTCCTTCTGCTCTAAGTCAATCTCGACGTAATCTTCTTCTTGAGCAGGAGCTTTTTTGAATAATCCACCAAATCCTTTTATTGCCATAGTAGTTTTAGAAGCGCATGGTATTTAAAGATTTCTATAACAAGAGATATAGATAGAAGAAAAAATGAGAGGATTATATACGAATCTTACCTTCGGAAACTAAAGCATTCACAAGAACATTACGATAATTATCAGTAGCAGAATCACTATCCGGAGCTATACCCCTAAGTGATGCAATCATGTGAGTAGTTAACCTAGGACCAACACCCGGAGTATCATGATAACAAAGGTTAAACCGCCCAATAGAACAATCAGAATCAAGAGCCACAACAGAAAAACAACTAGCTCTAGAAATGCAAACCTGCCCAGCTAAGCCTTCAAGTTCTAGAATACTTAAATCACTAGCACGCGAAAGATAACCAGAAGCAGCTTTTTTTTCACGATACCTAAGGGCTTGCTCTCCCTGCCCTTGAGCATCAGAATCACTATAACCTAAAGTAGTATTAGGAGCACGAGAAGTACAATCATCAGGCTTCCAACGACGAGCTTTTTCTAACCATTGAGCTTTTAATAAACGATTAAGACCTTTCAAACCACCCTTATCAACATAAACAACCCTACAACCATCAGCAATATACGACGTTTTCCTCCTATGACTCATGAAAAAGAAAAGAGTTTAAGAGTTTATAATAATTGTTGTTGAGAAAAAGAATCACTTAAGACTAGCATCAACTTCCTTACGAAGATTCTCAGCCTTATCAAAAAGTTCTTTTTCCTGACTTTCTAAAGATTTAACCCTTAACTCAAGAACTTTAAGCTTCTTCTCAAGCTCACCAACTATAGCCTTAGGATCACCCTTGACCATCACAGAACCAATAATCCTAAAAACATCACCCTCAGAACTCTTAACCTCATCAAGAGCATGATTAGTTTCAGAAACCTCAAAAGAAAAAGCCTGCCTCTGAAGAGCTAAAGACTGTAAACCACTCTCAAGCATCTGCAATTCACGAATTTTCTCTGAAGAATCATTATTTGACATTTTAAATTATATAGCCTTAATCTTCTTAGAAACCTTACGAGGCTTAAAGAAAATATTACCACCGCAACTAGGACAAACAAATCTTTCCTCAAGGTTCTTATGAACGATTTTTTTTCCGCACTTAAAACATTTATACGTAGCCATCTTATATTAATGAAAAACTTTAACTTATA
>PFDC01000052.1 GCA_002763035.1 Candidatus Pacearchaeota archaeon CG10_big_fil_rev_8_21_14_0_10_35_13
AGCCACTATCATAGCAGAATTCCTCAAAGGAATAAAGAAAGGAGAAGGAAAAGAAGAAGAAATTAGAGGAATAATATACTTATTACAAGGAAGAATAAACCCAGACTACGACAAGAGCGATATAGGAATAAGTGACAAACTAACAATAAAAGCAATAAGTAAAGCCACAGGAATAACAGAAAAAGAAATAACAGAAAAATGGGGGAAGAAAGGAGACCTAGGAGAAGTAGCAGAAGAACTAATGAACAAGAAAAAACAAACAACACTACTAGGAGAAAAAAAGACCGAAGAACTAAGAATAGGAAAATTATTAGAAAGCTTAAGAAAACTCACAGAGATGGAAGGTAAAGGAACAGTAGAAAAAAAACTAGTAATGATAACAGAACTATTCTCACTAACAAAAGGAGTAGAAGCAAAATACTTAGTAAGAACACTAATAGGAGACTTAAGAATAGGAATCGCTAGCGGAATCATCAGAGACGCAATAGTAGAAGCAACTATGGAGAAGAACGAAGACTCAGAAGAAAACAAGAAAATAAAAGCCGTAGTACAAAGAGCCTACGACCTAACAACAGACTTCGGAATAGTTTACGAAAAAGCCATGGAAGGAATAGAAAGATTAGAAGAAATAACACTAATGCCAGGAAGGCCAATAAAAGTAATGCTCTACCCAAAAGCAAAAGACGTAGAAGACGCATTCAGAATTATAGGGAGACCAATGGCATGTTTCCCCAAGGGAGAGGTAATCACTGTTAAACCATCAATAAAGAAGATAGAAGAGATTAATAACGGAGACCTAGTTATAGGGAAAGACGGGAGGTATCAGGAGGTGATAAAGACATTTGTCCGCCAATACAAGGGAGATGTAATAAAGATTACCCCACACTATTTCTTCCCATTCACAATAACCCCCGAACACAGAGTCTTAACTATAAAGAAAGAGTTATGCAGTTGGGAGAATAGAAAGACAGGATGTCGCCCTAATTGTCAGGAACAAAAATATGGATGCAAGAAATTGTACAAGAATTATAAAGCCATATGGGCAGAGGCTAATGGACTGGGAAAAGGAGATTTTATATTATTCCCAAAATTTAAAGAATTAAATGAAAACAAGAAGATTGATTTAATAAATTACAATAAAGAAAAAGAAATAGAGATTGTTGGAGACCGCATAAGAACACGTAAAAGAATAAAGGGGGCATTTGAGGGAAACTTTATCAATAGGTTTATGGAACTATCCACCGATTTTTTTGAATTAATGGGTTGGTACCTCGCAGAAGGAGATTCTTGGAAATCAGGTGTTAGATTCACCCTAGGCCATAAAGAAATGAAAGATGCTCAAAGAATTAAAGAATTAATGAACAAAATCTTCGGAATAGAAGCTAAGATTAGCAAAACAAAAAATGTGATACTGATAAAGGCCTACTCAGTATTATTTAAAGACTTCTTCAGCAAGAACTTTGGAGATAAAGCAATTAGCAAGAAAATACCAGAATTCATAATGACAAGCAGACCAGAATTGATAAGACATTTTATAAGAGCCTACATAAAAGGGGATGGTCATAAAGACAAGAATAACATATACACCATAGTAACCGCATCAAAGAATGTGGCATACCAATCAGCACTCTTGCTAAGCAAAATCAACATACTACCTAGTATAAGTGAAAATGTAAATAAAGGATTCGGTGAGATTATATTTAGAATTTCGATTTATGGCAAACAGATAAATAACATTGAACCAAACACCCACAGAACAAAAACATCTCACCAAAGATTCTTTGATGATGACAATTATTATTACTTACCAATAAGAAAAGTAGAAATTCAAAAATACTCAGGAAAAGTCTACAACTTGGAAACAAAGGATAACACTTATTTGACATCAGGAATAGTCCATAACTGCGAATACAAATACGACGGGTTCAGAGTGATAATAAGCAAGTATAAAGGAAAAATAAACATTTACACAAGAAGACTAGAAGAAGTAAGCAAACAATTCCCGGATGTTGTAGAATACGCAAAGAAATATGTAATGGCAGAAAGTTTTATGATAGACGCAGAAGTAGTAGGATACGACCCTAAAACTAAAGCTTACAAACCATTCCAAGAAATAAGTCAAAGAATAAAAAGAAAGTACGACATAGAAAAAACTGCCAAGGAACTACCAGTAGAAGTAGAAGCATTTGACCTAATATACTTAGAAGGAAAGAGTCTACTAAAAGAACCATTCCTAGAAAGAAGAAAATTATTAGAAAAAATTGTTAAACAAAAAAGTTACGAACTAAAACTAGCAGAACAAATAATTACTGATGACGAAAAAGTAGTAGAAGAATTCTATAATAAAGCATTAGAACTAGGAGAAGAAGGACTAATGGTAAAGAATCTAGAAGCCCCTTACAAACCAGGAGCAAGAATAGGATACGCAGTAAAACTAAAACCTGAAGATGAAGAATTCGACTTAGTAATAACAAAAGCAGAATGGGGTACGGGAAAAAGAGGAGGATGGCTAACAAGCTACACAGTATCATGCTACGATGAAGAAAAAGAAGAATTCTTAGAAGTAGGAAAAGTAGGTAGCGGACTTAAAGAAAAGGAAGAAGAAGGACTAAGTTTCGAAGAACTAACAAACATACTAAAACCACTAATTATTAAAGAAGAAGGAAGAGAAGTAACAGTAAAACCAAGGATTGTAGGAATGATAAATTATCAGAATATACAAAAAAGCCCAACGTACAATTCAGGATACGCATTAAGATTCCCTAGGATTAAAAGATTAAGACCTGATAAGAAACCAGAAGATATTAATACAATAAAAGAGATAGAAAGAGAGTACAAAAAAGAGCGATGAAAAGAAAAATAATAAGAATAATCAGTGCAGCACTAATAGTCATAGGAATAGGAACACTAATCATCCCAGAAAGCACCATTACAGGAAACGTAGTAATAGAAGTAATGGTACAAGAACACCTAAGAGTATTCGGAGTAATAATGCTACTAGCAGGAATAGTAGGACTGATAGTAAGTGGAGAAGACAGAAGGAACAGAAGCCTAGTAAATTATGTTATTAAAGAATATGAAAACGGAAAGTTAAACCCAGTACAAGCAGTTACCAAGATAAACGAGGAACTATTTCCAAATGGATTAAGAATAGACGGAGTAAGGTATCATGGAAGAAATAACGTATCAATAAGAACTAGTGAAGGGATATTTACAGCCCACCTAAGCGATACTGATAAAGCAAGAGAATTAGCATTAGCCGCTTACGAAACAGCATTGATTAATAACAGGGGAGATAAAAGAAACTGTGAGTTACACATAAGCAAAGAAGTTTCAACTAAACATCATGTTAAGGGATTTGAGGAATTATTGAGCGATTTTAGGAATAAGTATTCAAGAGAGTCAAGAACCTCTAACACTTGAATTACGGTTCGTGAGTATTAAGAAATCCTCGTGCAAAGATCCTATTAATGCTATAAGTTTTGAATTATCTCCCCCTAATGAAGCTTTATGAGAACTATGAAGATCTTCAAGATACTCCCTCTTAACACTAGGATCTTTATCAAGACCGATTATTAGCCTGATATAAGCGGCGGATACCCCAACTAAATCATCAGTTAACTCAGAGCAATCATCTCGCTTACTTTCTTCTCTTTCATAATTATCAACCATAATATTTCTCCATAAAGGAATAACCGAACAAAAACTCAGTATATAAAGCTTCTGCTTCTGTAGTTACTCTATAGTAATCATTAGATAGGGGGGTTTATAAGCCTTTTTATGAGAGAAGGGTTTATTAATAAAAAGGGCCTATTAAAAATAGATGGTAAACAAGAGCAAGACGTTAGGAACAGCTATGTTCATAATAGGACTGATACTAGTAGCTAACTCTGCGACTGAAGGACTAACAGGATATACCATCAGTGAAGGACTAAACAGCCCAGGAACACCAGTAATAGGGCTAATACTAATGATTGTAGGAATGACAACAGCATTACTAAGAGAAGCAAGAGACTACGCAAAAACGATAAAAAAACTACATAAAGAAGGAATTTACGACCCAATGATTGATGAAAGAGTAATGAGAGAAAACAGTTATGTAGGAATGAGAGAATACGAAAGAATTAACTGATTCTTAACAGCTATAATAAGTAAAGGAATGCAGAGTTTATAAATCTTTCGGCAGTTTATCGACGATAACAAAGGTTTTTAAACTCTTAGAAACTAATAAAATTAATGGGTGAAAATGAAGTTGTAGAAAACCACTACAGCAACTGGCAACTAATAAAAGACTTACTAGGGTTCTACAAAAAGAAAAGGAAATCAATAATAATACTAACAATAATGTTAGCGATTAGCTTCTCACTAGGACTAATACCACCAATAATCACCGCTAAGATAATTGACTTCTTCATAAAAGATGCCACCGAAAGGACCATAGGAACATTCTACACATACATAGGAATACTATTAGGAGTGATGATAACAGCAACCATACTAAGACTAATAAGCAAACACTACATGAGCATCAGAACTAACGAAGTACAAAGAGACGTAAGAGTAGAATCATTCCAAAAACTAATGGAAGGAGACCTGGTATGGCATGATAAAGAGAATACAGGGAATAAGATGGAAAGAATCTATGAAGGAGTAAGCTCAGTAGGAGCATTCATAGACATATACTCAAACCAACTAATAGAAGCAGTAGTATCACTAATAGGAATAATAGGAGTATTTGCATTCTTCAGCATAAAATACGCATTATTAGCAGGACTATTCATGATAGTATACCTATACGTAGAACTAA
>PFDC01000156.1 GCA_002763035.1 Candidatus Pacearchaeota archaeon CG10_big_fil_rev_8_21_14_0_10_35_13
GATTATGACTAAAACAAAATAGTGCAAGGACAACTTTGTAGTAGTATAAGCTTTTTACTGTTTTAGAAAAGTATTTATAGTATTGGTTACCTTCTACAAATCATATTAGAATAAACTTCAGGATTAATATAAACCAATTGCTCATGGATTACAAAAAAAATTTTTGTTTTAAAAATATTGTGAGTAATGGTGTTATTATCCCTTAACCTAACAAAATATGGATAGAATAATTCAAGAAAAGATTAGTGCAGACCACCTACTATATGTTAGTCTTAAGTATACTAAAACTGGTGATGTTATTCTTAATCTTCTTAAGAGGTGGGTTAGTATGGTTGATGAGACTATTCGTTTGCTTTTAGAGAATGCTAAAGATAATAAGAAGATTAGTGTTATTCCTGTAGCTCCTAAACTCAAGGTTGATGCTGCTAAGAATCTTTATAAGAAAAACAAGGCTATTAGTGAAGGATTCAAACTTTATGATTTCTTCAAGGTGGTTCCCAAGCTAGAGAAACTTAAGGAGTTCGAGTTTCGTAAGAATATCACTCTTAAGGTTAACGATGGTACCAAATGGATTTCTATTAATCTTGAGACTCTCAGAGAATATTCTGCAATAATGGATTCTTTTGTTAATGAAGTTAAGAAGCTATAAGTTCTAATTTTAGGCTTTGTTTAAGAAGTGGTTGAATAATCTACTACCTAAACAGTTAGACTAAATAACAATACCAATAATGCGTAACTGACGACTACTTATTAAACAAACTATAGTTATTCAACAAAGCTATAGTTTTAGAAAGATTTATAAGTTAATCTTATTAATCTCTAGTAAAGGGTGTTTTGATGGCTGGTAAAATATTTGTTATTACTTCAGGTAAGGGTGGTACTGGTAAGACTACTTCTGCTATTAATCTTGGTGCCGCACTTAATTTTTTTGGTGAGGAAGTTATAGTTGTTGATGGTAACCTTACTACTCCTAATGTTGGTCTTCATCTTGGTGCTCCTGTGGTTCCTATAAGTCTTGGTCATGTTCTTTCTGGCGGTTCTGGTGTTGAGGACGCAATTTATGAGCATGAGTCAGGTATTAAGATTATTCCTACTTCTTTATCAATTAAGGATTTGAAGAAGTTTAATCGTAAGAATCTTTTAAATGTTGCTAATAAGCTTAGGAGTATTTCTGATTACACAATTTTTGATTCTGCTGCTGGTCTTGGTGAGGAGGCCTTGTCAATTATTAATCTTGCTGATGAATTAATAGTTGTTACTAAT
>PFDC01000113.1 GCA_002763035.1 Candidatus Pacearchaeota archaeon CG10_big_fil_rev_8_21_14_0_10_35_13
TTCTAGATTAACTAATTTTCGGTTTTAAAACTAGAACTCCGGACAGAGCTTTTTATCCTACTCGGTTACAATAATACTTTTATACCTGTTGTTAGTTATTATTTTATGTCTCGTGAGAAGATTTTTCCTTTAGGGGATGCTTATTATAATCTTTTAGAGCGTACTCTTATCACTACTGATGGTTGTATTACTAGTGATGGTGTTTCCGTTAGGCGTTTCTTTCGTGGTGTTGGTTTTCGTGATAATTATTTTCTTGTTCCTCCTGAGAATGAGGACCTCCCTACTGCTCTTGTTGAGCTTCCTTTTAGGTGTTTAACGGATAGTCTTTTTGAGGATTTTAGTCCTAAAAAGTTAGTTCTTGCTCTTGGTGCTTCAGGTATTGGTTCCGTGTTAGTCTATGCCTTGTCTCAGTTAGTTTCATAATCTTTTTAGGTAAACGTTTTTATACTTTTTTCTTCTTTCTTCCTTATGGTGCTTTTGAGAAGATGTTTACTAATAATTCGTCAATCTTTGGTTGGTAGTGTTTTTTCTTAATAATAACTTGACTTCGCCACTTGTTTCTATTACTTTGGTGTTAATGAACTCTTCAATAATTCGTGGGTCTTAGAGAATCTTTCGTTGTTCCTCTTCTTTAGTTATAGTACTGTTTTCAGTGCTTACAAATTCTCCCACCTTATAGGGAAACTTTAGCCTATTATTTCCCCTTATAGGGGGAAACTTTCTATGCGTTTCTTCATCATTTCTTGTGTTCTTTCAGGGTACTTTATTATATATTCCTTAACTATTTTCTTATCAGTTCTCTTTATTAGTTCATCCATTACTTCCTTCCCAGGATTTTCTTTGTAGTATAATAAGTCCATGAGTGTTTTTTCTTTATTCGATACTGGTAAGTACCTTCCTCCAACCTTTAAGCGTTCTTCCCCGTAATAATACTTCTTCATTATTCTCTTAATAAGTACTCTGCTGCCCATTATTATCCTCACACCACTTCTTATGCTGTCGGTGGTGATGATTATGGGTATTGTTTCTTGTTCCCATAGTCCTTGAATGCTTAATGCTTCTTGCATCCCTAAATAGGCTTTTTTTAGGCAGAGCACTGTTAGTGTTGGATCATCATTCTTTGTGTAGTGTCCTTTTATTAGCGGTCTTAATAATTTTTTCTTTACTAAATAATTAATTGTTTGTTTGGCATTTTTTTCATTACTGCCTTTTATTTTTATTATTCTTCTAATATCTCCAATACTAATCACTGGGCTTTTCTCGGCAAGGCTCATTATTTCATCAAAATATTTTTTCTTGCCCATCATCCAATCTTCCTTCTTAAGTATTCTTTAATCATCATACTACTGGGCACTGCTCCTTGTAGGATTATTGTTTTTAGGTTGTCTTCGTCTTCAGGTTTTATTTCTTCAGGGATTATTTCATTAATTATTTTCTTGGTATCTTCGTCCAACTCTCCCGTCAGGTTTATTAGGTGGTACAAATCGTAGAGGTCTCTTATTTTCTTTCGGCTTTTATAAGTTGTTGCTTTTTCTTTTAGTAGTTCTTTAGGGTTTAGTGTGTTTATTGCCATTATAGTACCATCAATTTTTTCATAGTTTCCTAGTGTCGGTTTCTTTTCTAAGAATAACGCTTCTATTCTTACCTTTATTCCTTCATAAATTATTTCTGAGTATAAGGAGTTTTCTTTGATTCTTTTCTTAGTAATTGTCATCCCTGAGTCTTCTAGTTTCTTGAAGAATTCTTTTAGGAGTTCTTCATTTTTTTTGAGGTAGTAGTCTAAGTCTTCAGAGAATCTGTTGCCTGAGTAACACCTCCATATTGCTGTTCCTCCGTGGAGTACTGCTTCTGGGAAGTATTCGTAGATTATTTCTGTTATGATGTCTTGAGCCTCAGCTATCCTCTTGTGTTCTTGTTTTCTTATTCTTAGTATCAAGGGTATTTTTTCTGTCATCATTCTAAAAACTCCAAGTATCTTTCAAAGCACCTAAGTCATACATATATATTACTTTGGTGTTTATAAACTTTCCTTCTTTCTTCCTTGTGGTGCTTTTGAGAATATGTTTGCTAATAAGTCATCAATCTTTGGTTGGTAGTTCACAGGCATTCCTGAAGTTTTTGTTTTACGAATTCTCTTATAGGGGTGAATTCCGGTAGTTCTGTTAGTACGAAGGGTCTTAGTTCTTTGTTCCATAATGTTTTTAGGTTATCAATCCTTTTAATAATCTCTTTGTATTCTGCTTTTTGTTTGAATAATGATAATTTTTCTTTTATTATTTGTTTGTTTGGTTTTGAGAATTTTAGTAGGTAGTTAAGATCGTATAAGTCTCTTGCGTTTTCCCGGTTTAGTAATGCATGTATTTTTTCTGCGATTATTTCTGTGGGTTTTAGAACTTTTATTATGAATGGATTGATATCTGCATATTGCGAGTTGTAAGTTTTAATATCGTAAGGCTCAATTATTTTATTGTTGGTATTTATGTCAATCCTTATCGTATTATAATTTGTTAATACCCCTTTAATTCCGATCTTTATTATTATAGAATTATTTGTTTTCTTAACATTTCTTATTTCCATTCCTTCAATATCATTTATAATCTTTCTTATTATTTGTTCAGCGTCAAATTCCTTAATTATTGAGAATTCTAGGTCTTCAGAGAATCTTGGTAGGGAGTATAGTTTGTATAATGCTGTTCCCCCCTTAAATACTAGGTTGTTTGTTTGTTTGGTTATCTTTGAGAGTATCAGGTCTTGATAATAGTCTTTTTCCATATGTCCCTTGTTTGTTAGTCCTTTAATTTTTCCTGAGGCTATTAATAATTCTTTATTTATCATGTGTTGATTATCATCCTCCATTTCTTGTTCTTCTTTCCTTTTTTCTTAGCTAAAGGGTCTAAGTAGATGTATTTATTATTAATTAACCCTCTTAACTCTTTAAACACTTTGTTTCCATGTTTTTCTAATAAATAGCCTATTCTTTTTGTTGTGCTGCTCTTGCCTTCTTTTTTTAGCAAGCCTATTATTGCTTCTTTATTTAATTCTTTTATTGCTTCTTCGCATAATGATAATGGTACTATTCTTATGGAATCAATTAATGCTTTCTCAGGTATTGCTATTGGTATTATGAATCCTTCGTATTCATAGTTTTTTATTCCGTAAAAATTTTTTGTGTTGTTATAGTTTATTCTTCCATAAAATTCTATTTTTGTGCTCTTTTTTAGGGTATTACAGAATATTTCTTTGGTTATTTGTGTTATTAGCCCGTGATAGCTTAATGCAGATACCCCAGTTATATAACTTGGTTTGATTATATAAGTGCTTACTAATAGTGAATCATTGTGGTAAGTGTATAAGTCTCTTTTTATTCTGTTAATTCTTCCTTTTCTTACTTCTCGTAATAATAACTTTTTTGCGTATTCTTTTCCTGAAACTATCTGTGACACATCGGATAGTGAGAACACTGGCATTTTTCTAAGTTTTAGTAATTCATTTTCGTACATTTCTTTCTTAATAAACCACAGTTTATAAACTTTTCTCCCCACTTAAGGGATAAAAATATCCCTTTTCTCACCTTATTTTTCCTTATTTCTGTATAATAGAACTTTACGGTACCCTCGTAAAGAACCCGGCCACCCTCAGTATTAAGTTGAACAGTTCTTTCTTATCAGCCCCTCTCAATGTTCAGCATCTTAGTAATAATATTCTTACAGACTTGCTCCTTGTACTAATGTTCCTCTTAACC
The DNA here is from genome assembly GCA_002763035.1 of Candidatus Pacearchaeota archaeon CG10_big_fil_rev_8_21_14_0_10_35_13. Lineage (GTDB taxonomy): Archaea > Nanobdellota > Nanobdellia > Pacearchaeales > GW2011-AR1 > PFDC01. Next base: position 3,743 of record PFDC01000113.1, read on the forward strand.
ATAAATTTCCACTCTTATCAATGTATAATACGCAGTTCCCACTTGCGTCTTTTATTTCAAAGCTTCCTGTTGGTACGCTAGTGCAGTAAGTTCCAGTATTTTCTGTTTTTGTTCCTGCTATCCTCATGTTTCCTGTGTTGTCATCAATCCATGCTTTTGTTACTTCAAGCTTAGTAACCATTTGCTTAATGGTAGGTATCTTATTTTTATTCCGTCAATTATTTCCTTGCCTTCATAGTTCTTGGTTATTATTAGGCCAGTTTTTATTCCGTATTCCTTCGCGCATCCTATCAGTCCTTTTACTTCTCGGTCTTTTGTGTTTTGTTCTTTTATTTCGTAGACTACTTGTATTATTTCTTTAGTCTTTATTCCCCTTGTTATTACGAAGTCTACTTCTTTCCCTTCTTTGTTCTTCCAATAAGTTATTTCGTCGTTCAGCAAGATTCGTCTTTTTAATTCTATGAAGACAACATTTTCATATAATTTCCCGTAATCACTCTTTCCAGTGATGGAGTTCATAAATCCCGTGTCTATTGGGTAAGCTTTTCTTGGGTACTGATTCTTGTCTTTAATGTTTCTTGAAGCTATCGGTATGAAAAAGAATAAGTAGCTTCCTTGTGAATGTTTTTCTATTTCTAGAATACTTTGTTTTGATATTTTGTACCCTGCACTTTTATAAAAGTTTAGGCATTTCGACGCAGAAAAGTAGCTTGTGTTAAGAACGTACTTGCCGAACAGCTCTACTACAGAAACGCTTTCTTTGGTTATTTCTGCCACGTCTAATCCTATTATGTCTCTGAAATAAGTGTTTAGTAATTCAACTTTTTCGGTTTTTCCTTTTATTAATGATATTTCTGGGAACCCTCCGTTAGTTAAGAATTCTTTAAGATTCTTTTCTACTATCCCAGCCCCCGCGGTGGTCTTTTCTATATTGATATTATTAAACTTTAGGAATTCTTTGAATGATAACGGGTATAGTTCTAA
>PFDC01000114.1 GCA_002763035.1 Candidatus Pacearchaeota archaeon CG10_big_fil_rev_8_21_14_0_10_35_13
ATCAATAACTCAAGCAGCTGAATCAAGCCTTGGAGACTACCTAAAAGCCGGAGAATCCTACACTGATAGGATATTCGGAAACTTAGTCTTAGACTTCGTAGGAGTAGTACCAACACTTGACTCAGAAACTAGAGACTCGATAGTTATTGATACTGATAATGCTGTAGCTGCAAGAGTAAAGTTCACTCCAGCAGCATCAGGATCCAAAGAATACACTCTTACATACGCAAGAGACTCTGATGGATTAGCTGATAGTGCTTTAGCAAGAGTAGACTTAGCTTATGACAGTAACTTGAACATGTCAATTCAAGAAGGTGAGAATATGAAGATTAACCAGTACATCATGGCAAATGATAACGACGATGGAAGAATATTCCAAGTTGTATTTTTACCATCAGGTACTAACGTTAACGATTATGCAAGGTTGAGAGATGTAATATCAGGAATTGATTACGACTTCACAACAGGAATAAACAATAAAACTACTGCTGCAAAAACCATTGTAGGGGCAGAATACCATTTGGCTATGAACCAAACCGGAGGTTCAGGATCACAAGATACCTGGACTATGAACCTAACATGGGGTGAAGGAAGTGCTGCAGGAAATCCAGGAACCCAAACTACTTTATTCCCAAGAATAAAGTTAGCTAACGGTGAATGGATAGCATTCCTAGCAAATACTGCAGTTACTAGAGGAGTAACATACCAGTTACCAGGTAACTATTTACTAACAACCTATAAAACAGGTTCAACACTTGCATGGGGTAACAATAGTGACACACCAACAGTGAATACAACTACTCTTGGAAGTGTAGTCTATAATGTAACATGGACTGCTAACTTAACTACGGGAACATTAAATTCCGTTTTACTTAATAGCAATTTATGTAACTTTAACAACACTATGGGCCCTGCAATACTAGTAGTGGAAGAAAAGACGCTGGCAGATGCTGATGGAGACTCAATATGTATACCATTGGTAACTCAGGGTACTAACCCTAAAATGCCAGCTATTGGAACTCCAGTATTCAGTGATGGTGTAGCAACCTTATCAGGAAACAACCTACAAAGCAACACCTACAAGAGCCAAGCCGTAGACTTATACGGAACTCTAGTAGAGAGGGATACAGCAACAGGAACTAACTACATGGTTACCATAAGTTATCCTAATGAACAAATGTATGCCGACGTTTTCTTCAAAGAATCAGGAACCAGTATCACCCCAGGAACAGAGGGAACAAGTGGTAGTGGAACCGTGATGATAGTTAAGGACTCAGAAATCGACTCCGTAAAAGATAAAAATCTTTTAGTAATTGGAGGAAGTTGTGTCAACTCAGTCGCTAGAAAAATAGTAGACCCAGACGCAACATCACCAATTTGCGGAGCAGACTTCACATCCAAGACTAATGTAGGAGCAGGACAGTACTTATTAAAGGCTGTAGCCTCACCATACAACGCGAAGAAAACAGCAATGCTAGTAGCAGGTTACGAAGCAGCGCAAACAGTTTCCGCAGTATCAAAACTGAAGGAAACACACGCAACTGACATCGATACTGAAAAGGTTTACCCAATAACCTCAGCATAAGCAGAGAAGAAGAAATTTTTTATTTTTTTTTATTTTTCACTTTTTTTTATTTTAACACTTACTCAGGAGTGTGAAGAATGGTTATTCATAAGATTTAAATAACCAAGTAGTAACTTATTATAATGAAAGGAATACTGACGACAGAAGAAAAAGAAAGGAAAGACAAAAGAAACAAAGTAATCCTAGGAACAATACTAGTATTCCTAATGTTAATGAGCACCGCAGGATACGCATTCTTTAGCGGAGACCAAGAAATTAATACCAGCGGAGAAATATTAGAATATAAAGGAGTGGAATTCGTAAAAGACCAAATAAGCAATTATTGGGATTACGAGATTAACGGATACCAATTCAGAACAGCATACAACCCAGAAGAAGTATCAGGAATAAAAAATGATATGATACTAACATTAGCAGACTACCAAGATAAACCATTCTATTACTATTTTGATAACGAAAGCGAAGGACAAGAAGCAATAGGTGAGATATACAATAACCTCAACTACTTCATACTAAGAGCCCAAGGAGTGTGCTTAAAAGGGACAGAATGCAATAATGAACTGCCAATAAAGAGTTGTAGCGAAGATAAAATTATCATAATCAAATACGAAGAGGAATTAGGAGTAAAGCAAGAAGAAGGATGCGTAACAATCACAGGACCACAAGGGGAAATTTTAAAAAGCTCAGATTCTTACATTTATAAAATGATGGGGTTAATATAATGACAGAAGAAATAACAAAAGAAGAAATAATCGAAAGAGAAAAGAAGAACAAAGAACAAAGAAAGATTGAGAATAAACAACTAAAGATGATACTAATAATTATGGCCTCAGTAGTCATAATAGCACTACTAACCTACTATATATCCTACACATCAAAGAATTTCACTTATAAAGGAATAAAGTTCACTAAGATAAAACAAGGAAGCTTAGAATTCTGGAATACCAAGATACCAATAAGAAGCCCTACTACAGGAGAGATAGTAGAATATTATGATATGACACTAAGAAATGACCCAAGAACCTTAGAATATATCAAAACTCCAGAAGTAATAAAGTACGGAGTAAATAAAGTCTACTTATCATTCCAAAAAGATATGGAAAGTTGCGAAGACAACCTTATAGGAGTAGCAAACTTCGCAAGATTCGCGTCATTCGCAGGAATAAATCTTAAAGGAGCAAGTACTGATGACAATTATGCTAATGAAACAGGAATACCATACGTTACCTGCGAGAACGCTGATGTAACACAAGGAAACACTGCAATAATAATGCAGAACGCAAGCCTCGGAGGACCAACAATAATAAGAAAAACAATTAATGACTGCTACGTAATTGACGTAAATAACTGCGAGATGGTACAAGCACTTGAAAGACTAATGGTGATAACAGCAACAGGGGCTAATAACCCAAGAATAAATTAGGAAGAAATAATGAATCAGCTATTAATCGCAATAATATTAACTGTACTACCAATAACAGAATTAAGGATTGGCATGCCATTAGCAATAAATTATGCCATTAATAATTCCATACCAATAATTGCTATAGCGATACTAATAATACTAATAAACATCCTAACAATATTTGCGATATATTTCTTTCTAGAATACATACATAAGAAACTTGAAAAAATAAAGATTTACCGTCGAGGATTTGAGTTATGGATGAGCCGTATAAGAAAGAAAGTTGATAAGATAGAAAAAAAAGAAGGATGGGCAGCATTCTTAGCACTATACTTATTCGTAGCAGTACCATTACCAGGAACAGGAGCATGGACTGGGACAATAATCGCATGGTTCTTAGGACTGAAAAAGAAATACTCATTGATAGCAATATCACTAGGAGTAATAACCGCAGGAATAATAATAGCATTAGCAACTATGGGAATCTTTAAGATTAAAGGAATTATTTAGTGCGCTTCTTAATTTTACGCTTCTTAGAATGAATAGCCGAGAATAATAACTTAATATCATCAAAGAAAGGAATATTATCAATACTAAAGAGTTTCACTGTTAAGAACCATAACCCAGAAACTACAAGAAAACTCATGATATACCAAAAGAATAAATGAAGACTAACAAACAAGTTGAAGTTAACATGAAGAATTAATGAGAATATGACGATTCTTAGAACATTAAATAAGTAAAATGCTAAGAGAGTGAAAGATAATGACTTAACACGTTTCTTAGAACTCATAGGAGTAGAAAGATTAAGAATAATAAGAAGATAATAAGCAGAAACAGCAATACAAGCATCAACAAGAATGATTGTGAGGGAAGAATCAGAGAATAACAGATTAATTGACACACCACTAAGAGAAGAACTAACAAAGAGACCGAGGATATAATAAGTAAGGCCGATAGTTAATGGAGTAATGATAAGGTTAAGAAACCAAAGGCTACCAAGACCAAGAAGTAATAACAAGGAATAACGAATAATAATACTCATAAACGAAGACTTAACCATCAAAATAATAAAAGAAAGAAGGTTGTGAACTACCAACCATTAAAATGATTGGCTTCAGAACTTAATCGTCTTTTTTCTCGTTTCATCACAGACTCTTGCTCAATCTCCTGAGTAGAGGAGTCCACTCCACAAAGGTTAGTTCCTAACCTGCAATATTTAATTATATTTCGAGATGCATTAACATCTCTATCTAAAACCAAACCACAAGAAGGACAATTGAATATCCTATCTTTTAGTTCCAGTTTTATTGGATTCATTTTATCACAACAACTACATCTCTGAGTTGTTGGTTCAAATTTATCACATTTCCATATCTGACAATTAGCACTTTCAGCCTTATATATCAGATATTTATTTATGAATGTTGACCATCCTGACTTTTGAAAGTTCTTAGCATTATAATATCCCATCATCATTCCCTTAATACTCAAATCTTCTATTCCTATAACTTTACACTCTTTAATCAATTTATAAGAAGTTTGATGATAGAAATTAACTTTTTGATTATTTAATCTCCAATATCTTTTCTGTAATAATATTCTTGCTTTAAATCTTCTTTGGCTTCCTTTTTTTCTCTTTGAAAACACCCTATGTGCTTTCTTTAACTTTCTTAAAGAAACATCAATCTC
>PFDC01000042.1 GCA_002763035.1 Candidatus Pacearchaeota archaeon CG10_big_fil_rev_8_21_14_0_10_35_13
CGTCAAAAAGAAGGAGGCTGTACTTCTACAACTATTTTTCGGTTCTATTTAAAAAGGATTTTCGGAAACTCTACTAAAACAACAAATGATATAACTACTTATGGTAGTATCAAATTATGATGCTGTAAGGCCTGGAAGAATCGAAGTATACGCTGGGCCAGTAAAGAGTGGTAAGACCAGGGAATTAATATCTAGGATAGAACCAATAAACTATCTCGCTGGGGCGATGGGGGTGATAATTAGGCCAGAAGTTGATACGAGAACAGAAAACTTAATGAGTCGCTATGGTACTCAATCAAAAATTAGAGAAATAAGGGTCTGTGAGCGTAATCCTGAAAAAATAATCTCTGTGTTAGAAGGACTAAAAGAACCACAGTTAGGGGTCGTGGCAATTGATGAAGTACAATTCTTTGAAAAAGGACTATTGAGAGTAGTGCAAGAACTATCAAGGCAAGAAATAAATGTTGTTATGGCAGGATTGAACTTAGACTTTAAAGGAGAAACTTTCGGAATAATGGGAGATTTAATGGCAATGAGTGATGAAGTAACAATCCTAAGAGCCTGCTGTGAATATACTAGTGTTAGAGGGAATTGCGGAAGGCCTGCTAGTAGGTCACAAAGACTAATAAACGGGAAACCTGCGCATTATAACGCTCCAATAATCTCTATAGACGGAAGCAAACAAGAAGAAAAATATGAAGCAAGATGTTTAGAACACCACCTTGTACATGGAAGGCCGGATTAGCCTTTAACAAGAATCTTATTAGCCCTCAAAATAAGAGAATTATTGTAAGAATCAAGAACTCCAAGAACTGAAACATTCTTATAAGCCAAAGAAATATCACAAAAATCACAAGAAATCATTAAAGAACAAGAATTAGAAGAAAGGATTAAAGTACTATAATCAGGATTACTAGAAGGAAAGAAATTACTAATCATACCAGAGACGTTAACTAAAGAATTATCAGGAAGAGACTTAACAGAAGAACAAGAAACAAAAAGGTAAGCTTGATGATTACTAAGAAAAACTACTAAGAGAATACCAAATAATGACAAGGGAAGAGTGATTCTTAAGAGCCAACCCATGAAAAAATGAGGGATGGGAACAATAAAAAACTTTCGATAAACCTAAACAAATATGAACTGTAACCTATAATAAGGAATAAAAGACAAACATTTCACTAAAGAAGAAATCTCATTAGTCAACAAATTTTACTAATTATTATAACATTTATTGAGGATAGCAATGCTCAACCTCAAATAACTCATTCAGCAATAAAAACCTGCCAGAAACATTATAGGGAAATGCTTAAATAATTAAGATAACACTATAAACTAATGAAAAAGAGGGAGTTCACTAAAACATTACTAAGTTTAGTAGTAATAAGTATGTTAATTCTAGGGGTAGGAGCGCAAGAAACAACGGGTTCGCAAATACAAGAAGACAATAGTGTACAATTAGAAGTAAAAGCAGGAATAACACCAGACAGCCCATTCTATTTCCTTGATGACCTATTTGGAGGAAGCAGAGAAGAAAAGATTGCAGAAATAAAGCAGATGATTGAAGAAGGAAATATTGAAGCAGCAAGAAAAGCATTAGTAAGGTACAAAGAATACGCGGATCGCCTAGAAAAAGAAGTAAACCCTGAAGGAAGAGAAGAAGCAAGAAGAAGTGCCACAGCAATAAGGAACGCATTAAGAGAAGTAGAAACACAAATACCTGACGGAGACAGAGAAGAATTCTTTAATGAAATAATCGATAAAGAAGAAAAAATCGTGACTTCAGCAGAAATAGCAGAAAAAATTAATGAGTTATGCAAACAACTAGACGAAATGGGAGCCTACGAAGAATACTCAAGATTATGTAAGACTGACGACGATGAAAACGCCCCAGGATGGAAGAAGAACCTGGACAAGAAACTAACAACACAACAAGAAGAAAATGTTAAGACCTTCGCTAATGTAATGAAGAGCTGTTTTGAAACATCAGGACAAGACTGCCCATGCGAAAAAATACCTCATGAAGAATTCGCAATAGCATGCGCGAAAGCAGCACCACTAGCAGTAAAATGTGATAAGGAAGGAAACGAACAAGCATGTGAAGAACTAGACAACCTAGAAATGCCAGAATTACCAGACTACCTAGAAAAGGTATGGCTCGAAATACAAGGAGGAATGAAAGAAGCACAATTTGACATGCACATGCCAAAAGAATGCGTAGAAGCAGGAGCAAAAGACCCTAAAGACTGCCAAAAAATAATGATCACAACAAACGCACCAGAAGAATGCAGAGAAGCACTACTAAATGCTAACTTAAAGAATGAGTACGAAGGAAGAAAGATATGCGACAAAATAATGTTTGAAAAAAACGCCCCAGAAGAATGCAAACAAGCAGGAATAAACAATTTTGAAGAATGTGGAACTTATATGTTTGAACAGAACGCACCAAGAGAATGCATAGAAGCAGGAATAACAGGAAAGAACAGGAATGACGATAAGAAATGTAGAGAAATAATGGAAAATATGAATCAACAAGGAATACAAAATATGGGGCCTGAAGAAAGAGCAATATGTGAAAGTCATGAAATACGTGACCCAAGAGACTGTAAAGATTTCTTAATAAAAGACGGAAGAATGAAAGAAGAATATAAACCAGAAATGGAAGGATTCGCAGGAGGATGCGGACAAATAAGCGACCCAATGAAGAGACTAGAATGTTATGATAACGCAGGTAAAGGAATAGGACAAAAACATGACGAGTTCCAAGGAAGAATGGATATCCCAATAGAATGTAAGAGTGTAGGAGCATTGAGCAAGGAAGCATGTGAAAAACATATGAGAGACGCAGGGCAACGAAATGACCAAGAAGGAGGACAATGCCTAAGCGAAGAAGAAGCGAGAATGAAAGAAGAAGGATGCAAACAGTGCCCTACCTGCGAACCAAGAAGAAATATAAGAGAAGGATGTGTAGTAATGATAGAATGTATTAATAACAACCAAGGAATGAGACCCGAATACGAGGAAGGAGAAGGACCAAATAACATGCCAGAAAATAAAGCATACCGAGAAATGCCAGAGTATCAAGAAGAAAGACAAGAATACCAACAACCAATGAATGAAGAAAACCAAGATACCCCAACAACACCAACTCAAGAAGTGGTAAACGAACCAACACAAAACCCAACACCAATAATAGAAACAAGCCCAGTAACCGGAGGATTCATAATAGAAAACTCATTCTACAACTATTATTACAGAAGATAACCCTACAGGATAAAATAAAGGAAACGTTAATAAATACTAATAGACCTAAGAAATAATGACTAAGGAAAAAGAATTAAGCGTAGAAGAAAAATTCGAATTAATAAAAAGAAATACCGAAGAAATAATCGGAGAAGAAGAACTGAAAGGGATGTTGAAGAATGGTGAGAAGATTAAGCATTATATCGGATTCGAAATTTCAGGAAAGATACATTTAGGAACAGGGCTTATGTGTATGTCAAAAGTTAAAGATTTCATGGACGCAGGAGTAGAATGTTCCGTATTCTTAGCAGACTGGCACTCGTGGATTAATGATAAGCTGGGGGGAGATAGAAAAAAGATTAAAGAGGTAGCCGTAGGATATTTCAAGGAAGGATTAAAAGCAAGTCTCAAGAGTCTTGGGGGAGACCCAGAAAAATTAAAGTTTGTCCTAGGAAGTGAATTATACCATAATAATGATGATTACTGGGCCACTATGATTGAAGTAAGTAAGAACACAAGTCTTGGAAGAATGCAGAGAAGTATAACTATCATGGGAAGAAAGGAGGGAGAATCAATAGACTTTGCAAAACTCATATATCCTCCGATGCAAGTAGCAGATATCTTTGTTCAAGGGATAATCATGCCTCACGCGGGATTAGACCAAAGAAAAGCGCAGGTAATCGCCAGAGACGTAGCAATGAAAATGAAAATAAGCCCATTATTAAATAAGAAAAAGGAATTAATCAAACCAACAGCAGTGCATCATCATCTTATCTTAGGGTTGCAGAAGCCCTCAGTATGGCCAGTACCTAAAGAAAAACTACAAGAACTATGGAGCAGTCTAAAGATGAGTAAGAGTATACCAAGTTCTGCAGTATTTATAACTGATGAACCTAAAGAAATAAGAGAAAAAATAAATCGTGCGTTCTGCCCGGAAAAAGAAACTGAATTCAATCCGATACTTGACTGGGCAAAATACCTAATCTTTCAAAACGAAGAATCAAAACTGTTAATAGAAAGACCAGAAAAATTTGGGGGTAATATCACCTTTAATGATTATGCAAGCTTGAAAAAAGAGTATGGTACAGGAAAACTACATCCATTAGACTTAAAAAAAGCAGTAGCAGAAAAATTGATAGAGATTTTAGAACCTGCAAGAAAACATTTCTCACAACCAAGAGTGAAAAAGATGAAAGAAGACATGGAAAAATTATTGATTACAAGTGCAGTGTTGCATAAATAAAGTTAATGTTTAACTTTTTTCTTAGTTATTATTACATAAGCTCTTTTTCCTAAATGCTTTCTTGGGACATCTGCT
>PFDC01000165.1 GCA_002763035.1 Candidatus Pacearchaeota archaeon CG10_big_fil_rev_8_21_14_0_10_35_13
AAGAAAAAATGATCTTAACTAACTAAAAATTAAGAAATGTGCGCAGATTTAGGAATTATGCAACACTGCATATATACTCTTAATTATCCTCTTTAGTAGTGTGGAATAAGATGAAACAAAAACTCAGTATCACTATTGATGGAAAAACTGTTAAACTCATAGAGGCTTCTATAAAGGAAGGATTATTCAGGAATAAGTCTCACGTTATCGAATTCAGCGTTAATAAAATTCTTAAGGAGAAAGAATATGACTAAGAAATCTTCAAGTCTTCAGGAGAGTGTTAGAGGATTATATAGTCTTGTTGCTGATGACTTTTATTTGTGCAGGAATGATTTTGAGGCTAATGGTGAGAGGTTTAATTCTGCTTTATTGATGGGTACACTTACAGAACTTAACAGAGGTAATATGTTATTGTTCGGTGAGTACAGTGGTGGTAAGACTACTTCTGCTGAGTATCTTAATGCTGTTTTTAATGGTTTGCCTCTTGATTTGGTTAAGAGGGTTGCTATTAGGGGTAATCCTCAGCTTACTGAGGAGAAAATGGTTGGCAGGCCTCATTATGGTAAGATGCATCAGGGTCAGGAAGATGTTGTCTGGCAGCACTTTGTTCTTGTTGGTCCTAAGATTTTTGATGAGTTTAACAGGCTTCCCGAGTCTAATCAATCAGTAGTTCTTAATGGTGTTGATAGGGGTGAGTGGAATTATCTTAATGATTTTATTTCTACTGGCAGGCAGCCTTTCTTTGCTACTTGTAATTATGCCGATAGGGGTAATAATGGTCTTATTCCTCCAATTCTTGACAGGTTTGATGTTGCTGTTGAATCAAAGTTTCCTGGAGTTGCTAATGTTCTTCATATTGCTCAGGATTATGATAATGATAAAGACAGAGTTTTAGAGAATCCCGAGCTTACTAGGAGAGCCTTGACTATTCTTAACTCTGGTAAGCCTTACAGGGAGGCTCAAGCAGAACTTGAGAAGTTAGTTCAGGAGCATGAGTCTAGTCTTTCTAGTAGTGGTTTTCCCATGCTTAGTAAGGATGATAAGGAAAGGATCGTTAGGGAAGTTCGTGCTATTCCCTTAAGCAGAGATGCTGAGCAGTATTTTGCTCTTTTAGTTGCTGAGATGAATACTAGTGAGAAGTATGGTCAAAAGAGGAGTATTGATAGTCCTGAGGGTGATAAGTCTAGAGGTCTTTATCTTAATGCTTTATTCAGTGGTTGTGGTAGTAGAAGGCAGGAGAAGTCATTAGTTAGGTATGCCCAGTCTTTGGCTTGGCTTCAGGAGCATGATGAGGTTAATCTTGATCACATGACTCAGGTTGCTCCTTATGTTTTATGGCATAGGATTAAGTGGACTCCAGAAACTGAGCAGGCATTCAGGGATAATGATAGGGTTGATCCTTCAGACCTTCATATTACTAAGACTTTATTGAATGATGGCACTAATGAACTTCCAGGAGTTAAGAAGAGGTTTGTTGAGAGTCAGGCTAATTATCAGAGAGTTATTGATTTAGCAGCTCATGGAAAGATTAAGGAAGCTGTTAGAGAAGCCAAAGAGTATCATGCTGGCGGTAAGGGTCACCCGATATTCAAGGATGCTGCAAGGGACTTGGAGGGAGTATGAAATGGCTAATAAAAGATTTCTTGAGTATGCTAAGAGGACTGCTAATCCTGAAATTCCTGAATTGAGAAGGGAGAGTGTTGAAACAAAGCCTGTAGCTAGAGGCAGGACTGATAATTCTTTTACTAGTTATGAAGAATTCTTTGGTAAGAATGTTGATAAGATGCCCGAGTTAGTATCTAAGGGCTTGGTTTCTATGAGTGTTTATGACTTATTAGTAAAGAGAACTGAGCTACTAACAAATCCTGATGCAGACCCTGAAGAACTAGGGTACTTCATGAAAAATTACTTCCATACAGGTGATGCTTTGATTTATCTTCCTAAGAATGTTGGTGGTATAAGGATTGTTCATGATTCTCAGGTTCTTAGAGATATGAATAGTAAGAGTAAGTTAGTTGATGGAGCTTTAAGCCTTAAAGGAATAGGCATTAGTAGTATTCAAGGACTAGAATTTTCTAAGGATGATTTAGAAATGATGATACTTAATAAAAGTTTAACTTTAGAGCAAGTTAGTAATCATCCATTATGGAAAGTTTTAGTCAGGGATAACAATGAGTTGTTAGGGGATTATTCAGAAGCTTTCTTCGCTCATGCTAAAACTAAATATAACTATGACACTAACATGGGTGTTTACTTAGGCTCAGCTCAGAGTGTTCCTATAATGCGGGCTTGGTACGTCTGCAGGGCGTACGGTAGGTCCGATGCTAACGGCTACGGTAGTCTTGGTAGTGGTAGTGGCCGTTTGCTCGGGTTAGCGTCGGAGACGCAGAAATAAAAATGACGCTTAAGCGTCGCAAAAAAACTTTGGAGATAAAAAAAATAATGACGAACAAAAGATTTCTTGAGTATGCTAAGAGGACTGCTAATCCTGAAGTTCCTGAGTTAAGAAAAGAAAGACCTATTCATGATACTTCTCCTAGAACTTCGGTTCGTGGTTCTTTTAGTGATTATCAAGAGTTTTGTGGCAAGAATACTGAACAAATGCCTTTACTTATATCTAGTGGTCGTGTTCCTATGAGTGTTTTTGATCTTCTTGAGAAGAGGACTCAACTGCTTACTAGTCGTAATCCTGATAAGAAGGAATTTGATTATTTCATGAATAATTATTTTGATACTGGCGATGGTGTAGTATACATGCCTAATGGTGACTTGATAGTTGCTTATGATTCTGAACGCTTAAGAAACATGGATTCTGCCAGTTCATTAGTAAACGGGGCTTTAGATCTTAGTGGTTTTGATATTAGCAGGGTTAGTGGTAAAAGATTCTCTAAGAGCGAAGTTGAGAATATGGTCAAGGATACTGAATTATCTCTAAGTCAGGTTAATGAGCATCTTATTTGGTTGGCTCTTGCTCATGATGATAAGGCTCTTCTTAAAAAATATTCTGAATCCTTCTTTAAGTATGCTAAGAAAGAGCTTGGTTATGATACTAACATGGGAGTTTACTTAGGGTCGCCTGCTAAGGTTCCTATAATGCGGGCTTGGTTCGTCAGCAGGGCGAACAGTAAGTCCGATGCTGACGGCGGCAGTAATCTTGATGCTGGCCGTTTGCTCGGGTTAGCGTCGGAGACGCAGAAATAAAGCAATAGTGCGAAGCACTCGAAAAAAATTTCTTTTGTCTTTAATCAGTATGTTTTATTACAAGAATGTTTTTATAGTGAACTAATGCTTCTTGATGAGTCCTAGCTAACTACTAGTGTAGGGTGAGTTAGGCTACATGTACTTTCACTAGTGCAGCATAGCTGTCATAAAGTTCAACCACAACAGAAATGAAGTGGCGGTGAGTTATCAAAGGTGGGAGTGCTACGCCTGCGGGCTTGGTACGTCAACAGGACGAACAATAGGTCCAATGCTAACGGCAACAATAATCTTGATAATGGCCGTTTGCTCGAATAGCTTAATACACTGTTAGGACTTCATAGTCATGTACGAACAGTTGTGCTCAATAGAAAACTTGTTATCAGCATTTGATAATGCTCATAAAGGCAAGTCTAATAAGTATTATGTAAAAAGATTTGAGAAAAATCTCTCTGATAACATCATGAAGTTACGCCTTGAACTTCTTAATGAATCATATAAACCCCATCCCCTTAAAGTCTTTATTATTAATGACCCTAAAACTAGAAAAATCTCTAAATCAAGATTTCGTGACAGAATAGTGCATCATGCGTTAATCAACATTATTGGGCGGTTATTTGAAAATGAGTTTATTTATGATTCTCACGCTAATCAAAAAGGCAAGGGAACACTAAAGGCTGTTCAAAGATTTAACATCTTTAAGAGAAAAGTATCAAGAAACAACACCAAAGACTGTTACGTTCTCAAAGCTGATATTAAACACTACTTTGACGAAATTGACCACAAAATACTTTTAAGCATAATAAAAATGAAGGTTAATGATGAAAAGATAATCAATCTCATCAGTAAAATTCTTAAGAATTCAGCCCGTTCGGGGGGGGGGGG
>PFDC01000170.1 GCA_002763035.1 Candidatus Pacearchaeota archaeon CG10_big_fil_rev_8_21_14_0_10_35_13
CACCAATAATAACCTCCGAAGGAGAAATATTAACCATAAAAGAAATATTTGAAAAGTATAACGGGGAAGTAGCAATGATTAAAGGAAACGAAGAATGGACAAAACCAAAAAAAGAAATAAAACTTTTATCATTAGACTTAAAAGATAACAAGATAAAACCTGAACAAGTAAAATATTTATACAGACAAAAAACCAGAAATCCCTATCATGAAGTGATATTAAAGACTGGAAGAAAGATTAAGACCTCCACTGAACACCCATTCTTCACACTAAGAGACGGAATAATTAAAACAATAAAAGTTACAGAACTAAAGAAAGGAGATAACGTCTTAATACCAAGGAATCTTAATATTGAAAGCAATAACTTACTAGAATACGACGATGAACTAGTTAATGAATCAAGAGAAGTAATTAAAGAAATTATCAGAAGAAAAAGACTTTATGAACAAGTAAAAAACTCTGGAAACAATAAAACTATCAGAGAATTAATAAACTCCATGAATGAAGAAGACAAAAACTTAATAAAGACTTATGATAAGACCTCCCCAAGATATATAGAATTTGAAGAAGAAACATTAAACGAGTATCACTACTCGAAAAGCAAACAATTCGGACAAGTAAGCAGAGTAAAAAAACCTGTAGCGGTAACAAAAGAATTAGCAAGAATAATGGCAGTACTAATAGCTGAAGGAAGCATCAATAAGAGTTATGTCTATCTAACCATGAAAGAACAAGATATACCAATAATGTTTATTAAAGACCTAGAAAAGATATTAGAACTAAGACCCAAACTATTGTATGACGATAAGAGAAAACAATATCGTGTAGCTTTTCGCTCTGATGCAATGATAAAATTACTAAAATCATTAGGGTGGAACCCTCATAACAAAGCCGGAAGTAAAGAAATACCACAATTCATAATAAAAGCTGACGAAGAAATAATTAAAGAATTCTTAAAAACTTATTATGAATGCGACGGAACTGTAAGTCGTGACTGTGTTAAAGTAACTACTAAGAGTGAAAAAATAGCTAATTCTATAGCCTACCTATTGTTAAGAAAAGGATTAGTGGCAAGAATAAATCATGAAAGAACAAAAACTCGTATAGGGAAGTACTCTTATGACGGAAAATTCTATAATTTAAGACTATACGGCGCTGAACTGCAAACATTTTATGAAATGATAGGATTCTTAACAAAAGAGAAGAATGATAAGCTAAAAAATCTAATAAGAAGCAATGAAAAAATGAAGACAGACCTAATTCCAGGAATGCAATTACTGGTAAGACAGATAAGGAAGAATTTGGGAATAACACATAAACAGTTTTATGAACTAACTGGGATGCACGCACATAACATTGAAAATTCTAACAACGCATTAATGATAAGCAGAAGCAGACTAAAAAGAATAACTAATAACCTATTAACCGAAGATCTGTTGTTAAACCAACTAAAAACAATTCTTGGAGGAGACTTCTACTGCGATACTATTAAAGAAAATAATGAAGTAAAAACTGGAAAGGATTATTACCTATACGACTTTTCAATGAAAGAAAATCATAGCTTCATAGCAGGATTTGGAGGGATAATCTCACACAACACTCAATCGGCGCTACTAGAAGCAATGCAAGAAAGGAACGTAACCATCGGTAAAGAAACCTATGAACTACCAAAACCATTCTTCGTAATGGCAACGGAAAACCCTCTAGAAAGTAGCGGAGTATACTTCTTACCAGAAGCACAAGTAGACAGGTTCTTATTCAAAATACTCATGGACTACCCAAAGATTGGAGAAGAACAACAAATAATGAAAAGAAACATGACCCTAGTAAAATTCGAAGAATTCAAAGTACAAGCAGTACTAACACCACAAGAAATAATTAAGATGCAAGAATTAGTAAAAGACATATACCTAAGCAAAGAAATAGAAAAATACATTGTAGATATCGTAGCAATGACAAGAAGTAAAGACGCTACAGAATATGGTAAATACGTAGAATTAGGATGCTCACCAAGAGCATCAATAGGAATATTCATAGCAAGCAAAGCAGAAGCACTACTTAACGGAAGAAACTATGTCATACCAAAAGACATAAAGAAAGTAGCCTACGACGTAATGAGGCATAGAATAATACTTAACTATTTAGCACAGTCAGAAAAAATAACCGCTGAAAATGTAATTAAAGCAATACTAGACAAGGTAGAAATACCATAAGAGCTCTTTTAGTAAAAAAAGACTTCGGAGAAAAAAGGAAAAAATAATCATGGTACAAGAAAGAATTAATGTAAGTTATCCTAAAGCAATATCTGCATTAGAATCAGCAATGAGGAAGTTCCTATTAAAAAGAATAATCTACAGAATACTATTTAGAGGAAAAGGGATAGAATTTGATAGTTACAGAACCTACATGCCAGACGACGACGCAAATAATATTGACTGGAAAGCAAGTTATAGAGCTAACAAAACATTAGTAAAACAATACATTGAAGAAAGAGACATAAGAATACTATTCATCCTAGACACAGGAAGCAATATGGTATTCGGTAGCGGGGCTGCAGAAAAACTAAAATGTGAATACGCAGCAGAAGTAGTAGCATCATTAGCACATCTAATAATCACCTCCGGAGACAAAGTAGGATTTATGATACCAAAACCATCAGGGGGTTATGAAATGGCAAAACCCGTAGCCGGGACTAAGAGGTATACACTATTTACAGATATCATAAGTAGAACAACAACTTACGGAGGAGTATCAAGAATAGAAGAAACAATGGAAGAACTACTAAAACACTTAGACCGAGGACTCTCAGGAGTTTACATAATATCAGACTTCATGAACATAAGTAAGAACTTTAGAAAGACACTTAACGCATTATCAACACAAGTAGAAACCATAGGAATAATGATCAGAGACCCACTAGAAAGAAAACTACCAACAATTAACGCAGAAGTAACCATTGAAGACCCACAAACAGGAAAACAACTAGTAATGAACCCATCAGTAGCAAAAAGGAATTACGACCTTTACGCAAGAAACAAAGAAATGTTAATAAAAAAAATCTTTGATTCAACACCAGCAGACTTTTTAGAATTAGTAACTGACAAATTCTTCCCATTCTACTTAACAAGATTCCTAAAGAAAAGAGCAGAAGAAAAAGCTTCACCAATAGTGGTAGCAGGATACTAAAAATGTTAATAACCTTCGAAAACCCACAGTACTTAGCATTATTATTAGCAGTGCCACTACTAATAACACTACACTTCTACTCGATGAAACAACACCGAAGCAACGCACTAAAATTCGCAAATTTCGACGCGATAAACAGAATTACAGGAATAGAATTCTTCTCAAAAAACCTCACCCTATTATACCTAAGCATAATGCTAATAATGACCCTAGGACTGGCAAATGCTGGAATGCACATGCAAGTAACAAAGAACGCTAGCGGATTCTCATACATAATAGATATTGATAGTTCACAAAGTATGGAAACCTCAGACGTACCAGGAGCACTAAACCGTTTTGAAGCAGCAAAGAATGCAGCTAGAGAATTCGTAAACAAAGCACCAACAAGCACTGAAATAGGAGTGATAAGCTTCTCAGGAACACCATTCATAGAACAAGAACCAACAAGAAACAAAGCACCAGTAATAGAAGGAATCGACAAAACCAGAATAAACAGGGTTGGGGGAACAAACATACTAAACGCAATAGTATCCTCAGGAAACCTTTTTAGTGATGATGATACAAAAGCAGTAATACTAATAAGCGACGGACAATTAAGCATTGAAACAACCGCTGATATAATCAAGTATGCTAACCAGAATGAGATCGTAATAAACACTATAGGCATAGGAAGCCTTGAAGGAGCAGAAAATAATCTAGGATACGTATCAAAACTAGACGAAGAAGCACTACAAGGAATGGCTTATGAAACAAAAGGAAAATATGCAAGGGTAACAAACCAAGAAGAATTCAACAACGCAATAATAGAAATATTAGACATAAGCAAGAGAAAAGCAGACCTTGATATGAGGTACCCACTAATAACCATATCAACAATACTATTCCTAATAATCTTCTACTTATCAAACGTACAATACAAAAGCATACCATAAATTGGTAGAATATCATCATTTTCTAATAAGATAATCCTCGTAATAATAA
>PFDC01000028.1 GCA_002763035.1 Candidatus Pacearchaeota archaeon CG10_big_fil_rev_8_21_14_0_10_35_13
TCGTCTTATATCCTGCACCACGAAAAGGTTTAAATATCTTCTTAGAGTTTTTATTATTATGCTTGGTAAAAAGGTGTCATTATGCTCAGTATTCTTTTTGTTAGTTCTTGCCTTGTCGTTGGTTTCTGCTTCTGATCTTACTATTACTAAGTCTGTTGTTAACGACATAGTTATTTCTGAGGTTAATCAGCCTGCGGTTTTCAATATTACTATTACTAATCATGGTAGTGATGATTCATTCAGTATTTACAGTCTTGTTGGTGTTGATATTACTCCTACTAATTCCTTTTCTATACCTTCTGGTGCTTCTAAGAATTTGTTAATTAAGGCTTTTCCTGGTGTTAATCTTAAGAGGGATACTGGTCCTTTAGTATTCGTTTATAAGATTAAGGGTGTTAGTGCTGGTATTACTGAGGATACTTTGAGTATTAATGTTGTTAAGCTTTCTGATGCTTTTGATGTTGGTGCTTATACTATTGATCCTGAGTCTGGGGTTGCTACTATTTATGTTAAGAATAAGTATAATCTTGATTATGATAAGATCCATGCTAGTTTTAGTTCTGCATTCTTTTCTTTTTCTGAAGATTTTTCTTTAGCGTCTCATGCTTCTAAGGAGTTTAGAGTTTCTTTAGAGAAGGAGGATATTGCTTCTCTTACTGCTGGTAAGTACTTAATGAGTTCTAAGATTATTGTTAATGGTATAACTGCTAGTTATGATAGTGATATTAGTTTTAGTGAGAAGAAGCTCATTAACTCTGATATTGAGAGTTTTGGTTTGGCTATTCATAAGACTGTGATCACTGATATTAATGAGGGTAATCTTCCTGCAGTTTCTAATATTCTTGTTAAGAAGAACATAATTTCTCGATTATTCACTACTTTTAGTGTTGAGCCTTCTGATGTTAAACGTGAGGGTTCTTCAGTTAATTATTATTGGCAGAGGGAGCTTAGGCCTTCTGAGTCTTTTACTGTTAAGGTTACTACTAATTGGCTCTATCCTTTAATCATTATTCTTGTTGCTGTCGTTCTTGGTTTCTTCTTTAGTCTTTATCGTAGGACTCATTTATTGATTACTAAGAGGGTTAATTTCATTAGGACTAAGGGTGGGGAGTTTGCTCTTCGTGTTTCTTTACATATTACTGCTAAGGCTAATGTTGATAGGATTAAGGTTTATGATCGTATTCCTGCTGTTGCTAAACTTTATGATCGTTATGAGTCTAGTATTAGTCCTGAGAAGTTTGATCCTATGACTCGTAGGCTTACTTGGAATCTTGGTGCTCTTGATTCTGGTGAGCAGAGAGTTCTTAGTTACATTATTTATTCTAAGGTTGGTGTTGTTGGTAAGTTTGAACTTCCTCGTGCTACTGTAGTTTATGAGAATGATGGTAAGATTATAGAATCACAAAGTAATCGTGCTTTCATACTTGCTGAGCCTAAAGGCAATGATGAGTTATGATTAGGTGTCTTAATAATTTTACCTCTTAAAGCTTCCGCAAGAAACCTATTTGTCTTTAGCTGACTGATGAATTGCTCTAAGTATCTTATTAGTCCGATAATCATTTAGGTGTGGAGGTTGGACAATGATAATGGTTGTTCTCTAAGTTGATGGGGGGTTGTGTAATCTTCTTGCTTATCTTTCTCTTTCTTTAATGCTTTTTTTGTCTTTTACTTTTTCTATTTCTTTATTCATTGTTTCTTCTCGTTCTTTGTTCTTATTCTTGGTCTTTTCGTATTTTAGTCTGTTGTAGAATACTGCTAATGTTATTGTTAGTATGATTATTATTACTATTCCTATTGGTATTAGGTAGTATAATGAGTATCTTCCCCCTTCGAATACTACGTTTCCTGTAATGCTTGAGGATTTTTGTATCGCGTCACATTTTTTATCTACTTCTATTGATGGTTCTAATGAGTCTTTATAATAAATCCATTCTAGTACTTCTTTCTTGTTTTTTGCGTATACTATTCTGTTATTCTTTCCTGATGCTCCTCTTAATGCTAAATTGCTTATTTCTTCAATGTCTGAGTCTTGTATTCTCAGAACGTCAACGCTCTTAAGCCATGTTAGTTCTTTCTTAATTGCAGTATTCCATGATAGGCTTTCGTCTTCTATTTCTGTTTTTGTTATTATTACTTCTGTTTTTCCGTTATGTATTATCGTGTATGCTTCAGTAATTTCTTTAAAGCTGCTTCCTAGTCCTGTATTAATCAATAGTTGTTCTATTGATTCCATTTTTTCTTTGTCAATACATGTGCTGCTTCCTCCACTCTTAACGCAGTAGCCGTCACATGTTGGTTCGCAGGTGTTTACTCCTCCGGTTATTTGTATTGTTACTAAGTATTTTCCTTCATCTCTCTTAGTGCTTACTTTAGTGTTGTCTTTTAAGAATTCGCAACTTGGGTTTATTTCTTCATCGCATGAGTATACCCATCCTTCAAGGTTTTCTTCTGTAATGTTTTCTTTGTTGATTGTTCCTTTTATTGTTCTTGATAGTAGTTCTAAGTACTGCATTGTTATCTTGGCGGTTATTGTTGGTAGTTGTACTCTTACGTTTAGCCCTCCTAGTCCTCCTGCGTCTGCTCCTTTAACTTCTGTGATTATCACCATCATTCTTTCGTCGTAGTGTGATTGGTAGATGTATTTGTCTTCTTTAAATACTAAATTCTTTGCGTTTACTAGGGTGTTTAGGTTGTAGTCAATTCCTGGCTTATTGGTTACTACTGATACTGCGTAGTCGTCAGAGTTCTTTAGGCATTGTTGTGCGCTGATTATTGGTAGTATTAGCATAATAACTACTATTATCATTATCTCTTTTTTTATCATATGTAGAAATAGTCCTGTTTCTTTTTAAGGATTGTTGTGAATAAAAGGTGGTTATCACTTATTAGCCACTTTCATAAGCTGGCATGAATAGTCTTTCTCCTGTTTTCCTATCAATTGCTGGTATTCTTTCGATTGTGTCTCCGATATTGACGTATGAGGCATTTACGTACATTACATGTCTTTCTTCTTCATTCTCAATGGTCCATGTTTCTCCTCTGAATGCTTCTTCTGCTGGCATTATTCTCGTGGCGCCTTGTGGTATCCAACCACAACTTTCACTAAGTGCTGTTATCATTGATGCTAAGTCTCTTATTGGTATAATCTCATCATCTTCCATTTCTGGCGTGATGTATACTACTCTGAAGTCTTCTTCTAAGAATTTCTTATGATAGCTCTTACGTCTTCCCATATTAGTCACACTCTTGTAGACTTTTTAAGTATTATCACCATTCATTATACACTTTGTTCTTCTCACAGTAGTACTAATGCGTATGGTATTCCGTCAACGGTTTTTATTCCTTCCTTGCTTATTATTCCTGCTTTTAATGCGGCGTTTACTGATTCTTTTCCTACTATGTTGAACGTTGAGTCTTCCATTGCTAAGTCCTTAATAATTTTTACAAGCTCCCCTAGTTCTTCATATGGTTCTCCCCTATAGAAGTTTTCTCTGATGTCTAGCTGTCTTTCTCCTTCATAAAATATTTTTCCTACTAATTCCTCATCACTGATAGCTACGACACCTCTGTAAGTCTTGTGGACTTTTATTAGTACGGTCATATTATTCTCCTTACTTTAGTTGTTTTGCTTGGTCTGCTGAGAGTATCTTTGCCATGTTAGTCCCACACTTGGAACATTGTCCTTTAGCCATCCATCCGCCTCTAGCGGTTTGTGCTACTTTTGGTTCTTTCATTTCACTCTTAGCTTTGCATTTTACACAGTATGCTTCCATAATTTCCTCCTTTGAAGTTTTCTTTAAATTTTTTAGTGTTTTTCATTTTTAAACTTATCTTACTATTCTCTAGTGTTATTTATCATTGTATTTTACTTCTTACTGAGTGTTTAGCTCCGCATGCTAAGCAGTGCATGAATAGGTATCCTTCTTGTTTTATTAACTCAGTGTCTGGTTTTTTACATTCTTTACATACTACGAATTCTTCTGAGTAACTATTTATTTTCTCATTAATTCTTTCACTGCTTAGTTTTCTTTGTAGTATTAGTCTTTCTCCATCAATTATTGCTGGTGCTGCTAGTTCTCTCATTAAG